>JBEKEW010000161.1:0-3704 GCA_050013635.1 Thermoplasmata archaeon
TACATCCTAACAGGATACTTCAATCTCGCAAAGATCTTGGAGGTCACCCTGGCCAATGGCCTGGATCCGAGAACCGGGAAACGAGTCGGACCGGAGACGGGGGACCCAGGTCGATTCAAGAGAAATGATCGTGACGACGTTGATGGGATCGCGAAGAGCATCGTCCACGAGCTAGTCGACCTCATTGAGCGTTATCCTCCCTCGCCCGTGCGAGGGGCTTCCCGAAGGGTCTACTTCCTGCCCACGACGGCGCACGTCTATTTCGGGAAGGTCACGGGAGCCACGCCCGACGGAAGGGTCTCCGGATTCCCGGTTTCCGAAGGGGTCTCCCCGGTCCAGGGGATGGATCGAAAGGGCATGGCGGCCGTCTTCCGAAGCGTCTCCAAGATCGATTGGATCCGAACCGGAGGGAGTCTGCTCAATCAGAAACTGACGCCCGATCTGTTCGACGATCAGGGGAACATCATCAAGCTCGCCTCGCTCATCCGGGGCTATTTCCGAGCCGGAGGGTATCACGTACAGTTCAACGTCATCAGCGCGGACCTCCTGAGGGAGGCCCAAAGGAGGCCTCAAGACTTCCAGGATCTGATGGTGAGGGTCGCGGGATACAGTGACTACTTCGTGAAGCTGCCCAAGGGATTGCAAGAAGAGATCATCGCGCGGACCGAACAAAATGTCTGAGCGACCCCCATGGTCCGTGTCGGAGGATCGCTCGGAGAGGGGCCTCGTCTTCGATATCCAGAGCTATGCGATCCATGACGGCCCGGGCGTCCGAACTTTGGTGTTCCTGAAAGGATGCCCGCTCGAGTGCTGGTGGTGCCACAATCCGGAAGGAAGATCGCCGAAGCCGGAGCCGATGTACTCGGGGACCTTGTGCACCCATCGGTATGGGTGCGTGAGCATCTGCCCGGTAGGGGCGATCGCCGCACATCATGGTCAGGGAATCGGGATCGACCGGGGGGAATGCACCGGCTGCGATCTCTGCACGGGGGCGTGCCCGACCGGTGCGTTGAAGCTGGTCGGAAGATGGATGGACGTGAAGTCTCTGGCCGACGAGATTGGAAGGTACCATCAACTCTATAACAATCCCGATGCGGGAGTTACTTTTTCGGGTGGGGAACCGCTCTTCCAACCAAAGTTCCTTGCGGAAGTTCTCAAAGCGTGCAAGGAGCAGTATATTCACACCGCGATCGAAACATCCGGGTATACGTCACCGAGGATTCTGGAATCGATCCTCCCATATGTGAACATGTTCCTCTTCGATCTGAAGGTCTTTGACGAGGAAGATAGTAGGACGTACACCGGAGTCTCCAGCCGCCGGATCAAGGAGAATCTGAAGTTCCTTGTTGCGGAAGGAGAAGAGATCGTACTGCGGTTCCCCATCGTTCCGGGGATTACCGATACGGAAGCCAATGTCAAGCACTGGGCGCAATTCCTGTCCGATCTGAAAGGTCCCAAGCAGATCGATCTGCTCCCTTACCACGATGTCGGCGAGAAGTTCGGTGGTCTCGGTCAGGAATACCGGATGAAGGTCCATCACGCTCCTTCCAAGGCCACTCTGAAGAGGATACGACAGGAATTCGAACGGATCGGGCTGGACGCCAGGATCGGAACCTAGCCTCGTTGGGTCGTCCGCTCGTGCTCGATTCATGGGGATCGGCCCGCATCGACTCGCCTCCAGGATGCGATCGGGGGTCGGCACCGTCCGCCGGTCGGGGCGAGCGATGCCCCTCGTGGTCGCACGACACCCATCCGGCCCCCACCTGGGCGATCCGGCCCGGTGTCGAACTTGAGCGTAGAGCGAGGCCCCGCTCCGCGTGCGCGGGAATCGAAGCCCGACCGCTCCGTATGGACCGGGAGGGTGGCCGCATCGCGCCGGCGACGGCTTCGATCGCGATCCGGTTGGGGACGTGGTTCGCATCCTCAAGTCCGAGGGCCGACCGCCCGGCGCGGGGGTGGCCCCTCGGGGGACGTAAGCTCTTTGCGAACCCCGTGTCTATCTAGGAGTTCCGTGACATGAGCGACCTCGATACGACCTTCAACTTCCTCATCATCTTCCTGGTCGCGCTGTTCCCCGCCCTCCTCTACTTGCTCTGGATCCGCGGGACCGAACGGTACCGGACCGCGACCTGGGGGACGATCCTCTCCGCCTTCGTCTACGGGGCGTTCGTCGCCACGCTCGTCGCGGCCACCATCGAAGGGATCCTTCTCGACGTGGGCACGACGGTCAGCCAAGCTCTCCCGGCACCGGAATTCACATTCCTCAACGGAAACTCCACAGCCGGCCAGTTCTTCCTGATCCTCGTCATCGCACCGTTCGTTGAGGAGGGGCTCAAGGGGATCGGCGTCGTCCTGCTCCGCAACCGTATCGCACTCGTCGCCGACGGCCCGGTCTTCGGTGCGTCGGTGGGGTTGGGCTTCGGGTTCTTCGAAACCGTCCTGTATGGGATCGTGGGGTTTGCCGTCGGCGGTCTTTCGGGAGCGATCCTCCTCGTGCTCGTGCGCAGCATTTCCAGCGTTCTGATGCATGGGAGTTCGACCGCGATGTTCGGCTATGGCTACGCGAAATCCCGCGTGGACGGCGAAGCGGGGGCCACCGGCCGTTACTACCTACTCGCGGTGGGCATGCATGCAAGCTTCAACGCCCTCGCCTCGATCGGGGCGATCCTGATCGCCCTCGGCGTCTCGAACTCGATCGGGGACCTCGCCAGCGGGATCGCCCTTCTCGCCGCGATCGGGTTCGCCGCGTACGCATTCGAGCACGTCGCGAAGGTGATCCGGGCGACGGACTATCCCGCGCTATCCGTATCCCAACGCGGGTACCGCGCTCCCGTGCGCCGCCCACCACCGAGCTGAACCCGAGCGGCCCCCGCGAGACCCTTCACGGTCTTGAGAAGCCGATCGCGGGATCGGGAGACAATTCCCACGACGTCGCCCAACGTACCGGACCGTTGATCAGGGCAGTTCCCACCGGATCCCGTGGGCTTCGAAGAGCTGACCGATCTCCTGGACCCGTTCCCGGGTGAGCGCGCGAGGATCCGCTTCGCAGCCGTACGCGCGCCCCAGACCGGAGAACTTCTCCGTACCCAGGGTGTGGTAGGGCTCGAGATGTACGTGGCCGAGCCCGTGTCGGAGCATGAACTGCGCGATGGCTTCCAAGTTGGGGGTGTCGTCCGTATCACCGGGGATGAGGGGCACCCTCACGATGATGCGGTCCGGACAACGTTGCGCCAGCACCGCCAGATTCTCCAGGATCAGCGCATTGTCCCGACCCGTGAGGGCCTTGGAGCGTTCTGGATCCATCACCTTGAGGTCGAAGAGGAAGGTATCCACGAGCGGCTCCGACGCCGCTAGGTCCTCCCAACGGACGAAGCCGCAGGTCTCCACAGCGGTGGAGATCCCCAATTGCCGACACCCCCGCAGCAGGGCCAGCAAGAAGGGGGCCTGGGCGAACGGCTCCCCACCCGAGAAGGTGACACCTCCGCCGGAATTGCGGTAGAAGTCCCGGTCCCTCGCTACGCCCCCCAGCACAGCTTCCACCGTCATGTCCGATCCTACTCGCACGAGGGCACTCTCGGGGCATGCCTCCACGCAGGGCCAGGTCGCGCAGGCCTTGCAGTACGTACGGTCTATGCAGAGACCTTCAGGACCCATCACGATGGCTCGGGCGGGACAGGCCGAAATGCAGTCCTGGGAAGCCCGGC
>JBEKEW010000162.1:0-3674 GCA_050013635.1 Thermoplasmata archaeon
CTCCTCGGCCCCGGTGGTTGGGAACATCCGGTAGTCGCCCCCGCCCTTCGGTGGGCGATCGCGGTCGGGATCAAGTTCCAGGGAGAAGCGGACGTCCGTTCCTGGGGCACATCTTCAGGTCCGGCTCCGGCCGGAGGAGATCGACCGGCCGATGAGCCCCTCGAAATCACCCACCACGGGCGGCGACTCCGCCGTGGACCCGTCCGCCGAGTGGAGGTCCGCGGACCACGCGATCCGGTCGCTCGAGGTCGGCCCCGGGGTGATCCGATGGCTCGCCCATCTCTCCGGCGAAGGCGGCGAGTCCGCGTGGACGAAGCCCGCGCTCATCACCTTCTACGAGGAGAAGGAGGGCCAGACCGACACCGCGGAACGGTTCTTCGCCGAGCTGCGCGAGCTCGTTCTCGCCGTCCAGGCCGTGGAGGTCGGTCGCCGGTACGCGCCGTGGGCCTCGGTCACCGCGATCGCCGACGTCCCGACCTCCACCCTCGATCCCGCAACGACCGCAGCGTCCCCTTCGGTCTGGCTGGCGCGATGGGTCGGCTGTTGCCAGCGCATCGCCGGGCACTTCGAGGAGCTCAAGCCCTTCCTCGCGAACCTCGCCGAGGAGTCCCCGATCGTGCCGGAGGAGGAATCCGTGGGGATCAGCGCGGGGGAGGCCGGGGTCGCCGGATTCGCCGCGATGCTCGACGCGCTCATCGAGCCCATCCCCGAGCGGATCGCCATCCCCGGGGACCCGCCGGGAGTTCCTCGCGAGGAGGACGCGCAGCGGTTCCGCGCCCTCCTGCGAGATCTTCCCATCGGTCCGATCGAGTCGGCGTTGCGGGGGCGGACGGTCCGGTTCACGGACGGCGTGGAGATCCGGTTCCTGCGCTTCCCGCGGCTCGGTGACCTCTCGTGGGATCTCTCCCCAAGCCGACTGTACTTCCAGCTCGACGCCGATCCGGCCCGTCTGCCGGCCGGGGTTGCCGCCACCCTCGGAGCCTATGTGGGAGTCGCGGCGCCCGTGCTGGCCGCCGAGGCGACCGCCTTCGCGCAGCGGTGCGCGCGCGCCCGGGACCGGCTGCGAACTACTTTCTCCACGGAGCTGGTAACGATGGCGTTGACCGAAGAGCTTCCCAATCTGCGCCCCGGCGACTCGGAAGGGTTGTGAGCGGCACCGGTTCGCTCGCGACCGCCCTCGGGGAGGCCGGGCTGTCGGCTGGGGAGTACGGGGGTCGGGTCACGGCGCTGGAGCTGCGGCGGCTGCTCGAAGCGCACATCAGCACGAAGTGGCCCCCGATCTTCATCTGGGGGCCTCCGGGGGTGGGGAAGAGCTCGATCGTGCGTCAGATCGCCGACGCCGGGCACCTGCGCCTGATCGATCTCCGGATGCTCCTCATGGACCCGGTCGACATTCGGGGACTGCCCGTCCCGTATCGGGGTAAGGTACGGTGGGCCCCGCCGGAGTTCCTGCCCTCCGGTGGGAAGGGGATCCTCTTCCTCGACGAGCTCAACGCGGCCCCGCCGCTCGTGCAGGCGTCCGTCTACCAGCTCGTGCTCGACCGCAAGGTCGGAGAGTACGCCCTGCCGCCGGGATGGTACGTCGTCGCCGCGGGCAACCGCGAGAGCGACCAGTCGATCGCCCATGCGATGCCCTCCGCGCTCCTTTCCCGATTCGAACATCTCGAGCTGGTCGCCGACCTCGAGAGCTGGAAGAGCTGGGCGTTCGCCGCCGGCGTGGATCCCTCCGTCATCGCGTTCCTGGAGTTCCGCCCGACGCTCCTCTCCCAATCGCCGGGGACGTCGAAGGCGTATCCTTGCCCGCGCACGTGGGAGATGGTCAGTCGGGTGCTCCCGCTCGATCTGGGCGACCGGGAGATGCGGGCGGCGATCGAGGGGTGCGTTGGCGTCGGTCCCGCGACCGAGTTCGATCTCTTCCGCAAGTCGTTGAACGCCCGGCCCAGTCTCGAGAAGATCATCGCGGGCGCCGATCTCATCCCCGCCGACCCGGCGACGGGCTACGCCGTCGTGACCGGTCTCGTCGCCCGGTACGCTCGAGAGAAGGGCCGGGTTCCCCGGCTCATCGAGTACTCCGAGCATCTCGGCAAGAACGGCCTGCGCGAGTTGGAGGTGCTGCTCGTGCGCGACCTCGTCCGGGCGAATCCCTCCGCCGCCCAGCATCCGGCGTTCCGAGCGTGGGCCGCGCACAACGTCGAGGCGCTCGGCTGATGCCCCGCGCGCGCCGACGTTCGTCCCCTCCCCCGAGGCGACGGACCCGTCGGCCGATTCCGGCACCGCCCACCCCCGTGGGACCCGTACTGGATCTCGAAGCGGCCCGCGTCCTCGAGGCCGCCCGCTTCCACTTCCTGATGCGCAACCCGTTCCTCGGCGTGATCGCCCTCGGGATGCCGTGGAAGGAATCCTCGACGGTCCGCACCATCGCGTGCGACGGACGGGCGCTGTACTACCGGCCCGATTTCGTCCGCTCGGCCCCGCCGATGCGCCTGGAGGGACATTTCCTCCACGTCCTCCTCCACTGGGCGCTCGGCCACCCGTGGCGGGGGGAGGGGCGCGACGCGCGCAAGTGGCAGAGCGCGAGCGATCTCTCGCTCGTCCCCCTCTTCCTGCGAAGCGCCTACGACTACCGCGAGATCCTCCCGCTCAAGGCGTCGGTCGACCTCGCGCGCGACCGGTCGACCGAGGAGATCTACTCCCTTCTTCCGCCCCCCGAGGAGAACCCGCCGGAGGATGCCCCGATCTCCGAGGTCGCGGAGTGCTGGCAGGAGCCGTCCGGAGAGGCCCGCACCGGGCGCGATCTGAAGGAGCGCTGGCGGGACCGGATCGTCCAGGCCGCTCAGTCGATGGCCTACACCGGGGAGGACCGGACCGCGGCCGTGGAGATCCTCTCCTCGCTCGGCCGTCCCCAACTCCACTGGCGTTCCGAGCTGGTACGGTTCTTGCAACGGGCCTACGCGCAGGACTACTCCTGGATCCCACCGAACCGTCGGTACCTGGCGGAGGGGATCCTCCTTCCCGGTACCCGGACCCGGTCGGTCGGGACCCTCGCAATCGCGATCGACACGTCGGGCTCGATCGACCCGGCCCGCGCGCACAGCTTCCTCTCGGAGGTGCAGGGGATCGCCGACCTCGTGGGAGGATCCGGCCGCCTGATCGTGATCGAAGCGGACGACGCAGTCCGATCGGTCCGCGAGATCCGCCCCGGGGTCCCCGTCCCGCTGGAGTTCCGGGGTCGTGGGGGGACCGACTTCCGACCGGCGTTCGAATGGGCCTCGCGGTCCGGAACCCTCACGCCGACCGGCTTGGTGTACCTCACGGATGGTCAGGGAACGTTTCCCGAACGACCGCCGGCGTTTCCGGTGCTCTGGGTCGTGCCACAACCCGTCACGGTCCCGTTCGGAGCAGTCGTCGTGCTCCCGGACGGATGAGGAGCCCCGAGCCGGGACCGGGGGGGCCGGGCGGGCGACCGAGTCAACCGTATCTCCTTGCCGGCCAGTCGATGGCGATGGCCCGAAAGCACGATCCACCCCGGGCACCCGACTGGACGGCGTTGCGCCGCAGCTGGGACGAGATGCAGTCGCTGCACCTCCCGAAGCGGGAAGCCCGGTTTGCGGCGATCACCGAGATCCTCTCGGTGGCGCTCCCGTCCCGGTTCCGCGCGCTCGATGTGGGGTGCG
>JBEKEW010000163.1:0-3641 GCA_050013635.1 Thermoplasmata archaeon
CGACGTCCCCAACGGTAGTCCCGTCTCGTTGAACGTTACAGCGTACGTCGGGACGAAGGCCACGCTCACCGCCGCAGAACCACCGGCAACATCGAATCCTGCGACCGGGGCCCAGAAGCTCGCACTGGTGGAACCGCCTACGAAGTAGCTTCCGTTCGGGAGCCAGACCTCGAAGCTGGAGGTGCTCGTCATGTTGACGTCATAGTAGTTCCCGAGCCCATCCGATACCGTGCCCGTCCACGAGGTCCCGACAGGCAGCCCGGTCTCGGAGACCGTAACGTGGTACAGCGAGAAGCCGATCAGTGGGGCGTAATCCCCGCCACTCACAATGTCGGAGCAGGAAGTGTATGGGAGTACGTTGAACGGGTTGCACCAGGTGCCGTAATCCCACCAGAAGTTCCCTCCCTGCCACGAAGTAGCGATGATGCTCCCCGTGATCGGGATCGTGGGGAAGCCCGGCCAGAACTGCACATTCGAGGCGGGCTGCGGTGTGACGTTCCATAGATCGACCGGCACGTAGAAGTTTCCGGTGTAGACGTCGGTAAGCGGGGTGTACGCCGTGTACGCGATGTAGAACGCGTTGTTGAAAATCAGGTCGCCGCTCTCGTCCTCCATGAGACCCAGTCCAAGCTGGAGCAGCGGGAGGGTAGAGGTCGGAAGGGCGACCTGGAGGAAGAAGTTCCCCCAGACGAGGTTGCCCGTCCCTCCGTACATATACATCCCGCCGACCGTGCTGTTGAAGGTGTTTCCGGCCACCACGCTGTCGTTCGTCTGCCAGAATAGGACGTTGAAGGTCGCGTAGTACGGGAAGTCGCTCAGGTACGACGTGAACCATCCCGAAATCGACGACGCGTCCAGCAGGGCCACGTGGGTCGCCTGGTCGAATTGGAACTGGAGCTGGTTGGTCGGCGGAACGGATGAGTACGGCATTGTTACCTCGAAGGAGGCCGGGTTGAGCAATTCGACCGAGGCCGTCGTCTGGTAGAGGAAAACGCCCGCGAATACCGGGAAGGTATAGTCGTTGAAGATCCCGAATATGGAGGGAATCACCGTCATCTGATCGTTGACGAGGACGTACGGATCCGAGGCCGTTCCGGCGCCCGATGAGGAAATAGCGGCCAGCTGCGCGTTGTTCCAAGCCCACAGCGGTGTATAGATCCCCAGGGCGGAGTCGGGCGCCAGGATCGGCGTGATCGAGACGTCACCGCTCGTCACATTCACATCCAGTTCGAGCGGGTCGAAGTTGCTCAGGACGAAGACGAACGTGTAGTCCCCCGGGCTCAGCCCGAAGGTGCTCGTAAGGACCGTCGGGGCCCACTCGAACGTCGGGTCGACAAACGCACTCGTCCAGTTCGCACCGACGAAGATGAAGGCGTTCGATGGGGTCAGGTGCACGTCAACAAGGTTGATCCCGGCCGGAGTGCCCGTTCCCCACAACCCGTTCAATAGCGACGGTCCGGTGCTGACCACCCCGATGGGTCCGCCACCGAGGCTGCTCCATCCGATGGATGCTCCCGTAACGGTCTCACCGGTCTCGCCTCCGTAGTTGAACGCCGTCGGCACGGACTGGTACGCCCTCGCCGTGGAGTTCCAGAAGTCGAGCCCCATGGTCGCATCGGCCGCGAACAGGTCCGCCTGGGCACCGCCTCCCGGCCCACCGAGGATGACCTCGAAGTCGTTCGTCAGGCCGATCGGGTTGTAATGCTCCCCGTCCGCCGTGTACGGGGACGCCAGGGTAAGCGGTCGGCCGCCCGGGGCCGTCGAGTTAAAGATGACGTAGTCGTAGGGCCAGAGTGTGTTGCCCTGAGCCGACTGAATCCCTACATTGAACTGGACCTCGTTCCGGCCGCCCGCGATCGAGGAGTTCATCCAAAGCGTGAGGTTGAACGGATAGGATACGGTGATCGGCCCGATGAACGCATAGTAGTATTCGGTGCCGACCTGCGTTCCGTACGGACCGTGCTGATAGAAGACGTTGGTCGAGAGAGGCCCGTTGGAGAAGTTCCAGACGTTCGTGATCAGGTACAGCTGGCCGAGCTGAGCGTAGTACTCAACCACGTTCTGGGTCCAGAACTCGTAGCCGGAATGTCCGAACAACGTGATATTGGTGGTCACGGCGTTGAGCTGCACGCCGTAACCGTCCGGTGAGCTCGACAGGGGATAGATCGGCTGGACACCCACCGTGGTCGGATCGAACGTCGCTCGCAAGCTCGGGGTGTTCAAGACATACGGCACGACGCTACCGTGCGGACCGGCCATCAGACCGTAGTCGGCGACCCCCATCGGGGCGGGCGCGGTGGAGTACAGGGGCGTCACAACGCCAGCTTGTCGGGCCGCTACCTGCTGTTCCGGGGTGGCTCCCGCGCGTGGGACGAAAACAAAGCGAGGACTGATACCGTCCGCTTTGGAAACGGCGAGAGCGGAAGCGGCCAGGGGAGACTGCGTGGACGCCGTTGGGGCGGGGTGGAGGGCCGGGGCCGCCGGGTTGACCGACACGGGGATCGACGACGCCGGGGCCGCCCGTACCGGGGCGGTCGGGGACGCCGAGCTAACGACCCCCGCGTATCCGCCGGCTTGTCTTTCGGCCGCCAATCCGGCCACGCCGAGGAGTCCGAATCCGGAGATCACGACCATCAAGACGACGAACGTCGCTACCATGGACGCCGATACGCGTGTCGACATGTTCGTGCTTGATGCTGGCACCCCTACTTAGCTCTATCAAAACCGGGGTTCGCCGAACCGACCATGCCCCTGCCCCCGGCGGTGGCTCGGCAGAGAGCCCGGGGTCGAGGGGGGCCGGACCGGTAGGTCCGTTTCGCTTCGCACCGAACCGATTTAGAGGAGGACGACGTAGGCGTCCCGATGACCGCGACCGGGCACGAACACCTCGGAGACGGGAGCGATCGACCCGGTACGGCGACCTCGCGTATCTCGATCCCCTGGGTGATCTTCGCCGCCCTTCTGTGCGGGATCGGCCTCTTCCTCCTCTCCTACTGGCTGACGTACTTCTACTGGCCCGCGTTCTCGGGGGCTGCCTTCGTCATCATCGGGGGAGTTCTCCTCTTCAACCGACGCACCGGGATCGACCGTGCGTAGGGGGGTCGCGCGATGGCCGTTCGACCCCCGGAGCCTGCGGAACCGTCGCGGATCGTCGTGGTGAAGCTGGGCGGCAGCATCCTCACGCGCAAGCGCGAGATCGAGAAGCTACGCCCGAAGGTGCTCGCCCGTCTCGCGCACGAGATCGCGTCGATCCGTGATCGGCGATTGATCGTGCTCCATGGGGCCGGGGGGTTCGGCCACCGGAGCGCGGCGCGCTTCGCGTTGGGCGGACCGCCGGCAGGCGACGCCGGGGCGCGCGAGCGGGTCCGCGGGGCCGCCATCGTGAGCTGCGAGGTCCGCCGTCTGCATCTCGCCGTGCTGCGAGCCCTCGTGGACGCCGGCGCGTCGCCGTGGTCGATCCCCATCGCTCACCACGTGACCCAGCGTGAGGGCCGGGTGGAGAGGATCGACCTCGCGCCGTTCGTATCGACCCTCGCCCGAGGCCACCTCCCGGTATCGTTCGGGGATGTGGTGCCGGACTCGGCGTGGGGGTTCTCGATCCTCTCCGCCGATACGATCGCCCTCGAACTCGCGCGCGCCGT
>JBEKEW010000164.1:0-3614 GCA_050013635.1 Thermoplasmata archaeon
ATGTTCTGCTCCTTGAATGCGTCCCGCTGGCCCCGGGTAACTACACGCTAACATTCACCGTGACTGACTCACTGGGAAGGATCTCCCATTCGAGCCTCTTTATCACGGTCCTCCCGGCTCCTACCGTACGGACCCCTCCACCCGAGATCGTCGCGTTCTTCGCAAGTCCCTCGTCGCTGAGCCTTGGATCGAATACCACCTTCTACGTCGTCATAGAAGGCGGAGCCTCGCCTTACTCCCTATCATGGGCAGGTCTACCCCAGGGGTGTTCTCCAATCTCAAGCACGGCGACCGCGCTCATGTGCACTCCCACCCATTCTGGGTCGTACTCGGTGCGGGTGAACGTTACAGATGGACTCGGAAGATCAGTCGATGGGGGGACCTCGCTCTACATTGGTCCGGCCAACATCGGTGCTTCCTCTTCTGCCCAAGGAGTGTCGGAGTCAACGCTACTCGATGTCTCTCTTGGGGCTGCGGCGCTGGGTGGATTGATAGGAGCGGCGACTGTCGCCTTCGTCCTGCGACGCCCTCCCAAACCGCCGATGACCGAGCGGTCGGGAACATAGCTCGAGTAGTCAGAGCGAGCCACCAACCTCAAGACAGTCTGCACTCACCGCACCTTTCGCGGTGTGAATAGGCAGAACTCCAATCTCTCGCCAGGTTCAAATCGGGGCTCGGTACGGGGGCCGGGATAATGGACCGGTCGCCGTCCACTCCCCCGGGCGGTTCGAATCCAATCAAGGGGAAGCCAAGGGAGGGAATCGAACCCCCAGGAAACGGATCTGCAGTCCGTCGCATTAACCATTCTGCCACCTTGGCACAGCCGGGGGCAGGAACGTCCCCCTTAAAGTGCTGAAGTCCGGCCCGTGGGCTAGATCCCTCGGAACCCCCGCGAGGCCCGGAGGCCGAGGTTCCGCAGACCGACGCGAACCTGGCCCCAGGGGGTCAAGGAAGACCCTTCCGCCAACGTCCGATCGCGGCGAATGTCCTCCAGGAGGTCGTCGACCGAATCCGCGGTCTCGTGGACGAGGGTCGAGGCGCGGCCCACGTCGCGCGGGGTGTGGGCGTCACTTCCCCCGGTGTGCCCGAGGCCCCGTTCGGTCGCCACGAACTCCGCCCATGCGTTGGCGAGCTCGGAATTGTGACCGTTCCGCACCTCGATCGCGCGGACGTCGACGGTCTCGGCGACCCGGCGGCCGACCCCATGGGACTTGCGGAAGGGGTGGGCGATCACCGCCTCCCCTCCGTTCGCTCGGACCCACTCGACCGTGTCGGCGATGGGGCGGTCCGCGGGCGGAGCGGCGGCGACGCCGTAGGCCAAGAGATGACCCTCGGCGGTGGAGATCTCGACGCCGGGCACGAACAGATACCCCGGATTCCGTCGTTGAAGCTCCTGGAGCTCGGCGTGGCCGCGTACCGAGTTGTGGTCGGTCAACGCGAACCCGGAGAGCCCCCTCCGCCCCAGCTGCTCCACGATCGTATCGAGGCGCATCTTCGAGTCCGGGGAATGCTGGGAGTGCACGTGCAGGTCGAGGCGACGCGTTCCGGTCATCGAACCTTGGCTCCGGGGGGCACCTCTACGGACGGACGGATCGCCCGGCCGGGCCCGAAGGAGAGCACGGTTCCCGAGGACGCCCCCGGTCCCGCCAGCCGGACGATCACGAGCGTGCCTCGGGGCCATGCGCCTCCGACCTGGACCTGCCGGCCGCCGATGTCCACCCGGGACCCTCCACCGCTCTCCTCGCTCTCGATCCGGCCGACCAGGAGCGGGGTCCGGGCCAGATCGTCGATCGTGATGCTCGGCGCATCGGCCGGCGCCCCTTCGATCACCGTTCCGGGAGGAACGTCCTCCGGCGGCGCCAGCAGGGCGACGGTCTCCCCGGCCTCCGCCGCGAGGACCATCCCTTGGCTCGTGATCCGCCGGATCGTGCGCGGCGCCAAGTTGGCGAGGACCGTGATGCGCCGTCCCATGAGCTCCTCGGGCGTGTAGTGGGCTCTCATGCCGGCGACGACCGTCCGCGGCTTCGCCTCTCCGAGGTCGACTCCGAGGATGTAGAGGCGGTCCGCGTCGGGATGCGGCGCGACCGAACGCACGACCCCGGCGCGGACGGCGAGGGGCGGCTCGGCCCCCACCGTCCCCGCCGAGGGGGCGGGTGCGGACGGCGTGAGGTTCGCACGGGGGAACAGCGGTCGGATCGCGCCGAGGGGTTGCCCGGGCGCGAGCGGCTCCAACGCTCGGTCCCATTCGCCGGGTTCCGGTCCCGAGGCGAACCCGAGCATCCGATACGCTTCCGCGGAGGAGAACGGGAGCACCGGCGACAGCCATGTGGCGACCGCACGGATCGATGCGAGCGCGTCGTTCAGGGCCTGGAAGAGATCGGCCCCGGACGCCGCCCACGGTCGGGCTTCGTGGAACCTTCGGTTCGCCTCGCGAACCTCCCCCAGCGCGAGGTCGAGCGCTTCCTTCAGCTGGACGCGCTCGTAGCACTCGGTGATCCGGTCGTGCAGGACGCGTAGATGGGGGTCGATGCGGCTCGCCCCCTCGGGCCGTCGGCCGTCGCATCGGTCCCGGACGAGGACGAGCGCACGCTGCACGAGGTTGCCGTACTGGTTCGAGAGGATCTCCTCGCTCACCCGATGGAACTCGTCCCAGTCGAACTCGGTGTCGTGGTTCTGGGGGGCGAGCAGCGCTGCATAGAACCGGATGACGTCGGGAGCGTAGCGGGAGAGCAGCGACGGCACGAACGCGTCGAGGTCCGCCGGCCGGGATTTCGAGATCTTCCGGCCGTCGATCAGGAGCCACTCGTTCGCCGGGACGTCGTACGGCAGGGCATAGGAGCCGAGCCCGAGGAGGATCGCCGGCCAGACGATCGCGTGGAAGAACCGGTTGTCCTTCCCCACGAAGTAGTACTGCCGGACCGGCTCGCGGGCATCCCAGTATGCGTGCCAGGCCTCGGGGCGGCCGGCTCGGATCGCCCACTCGCGGGATGCCGAGAGATAGCCGATGACCGCCTCGAACCAGACGTAGAACCGCTTCGTGTCGTACCCTTCGAGCGGGATCGGGATGCCCCAGTCGAGGTCCCGGGTGATGGGGGTCGGGTGGAGACCTTCGCTGAGGAAGTTCTCGGCGACCCGGAGCGTCCCGGCCCTCCAGTGCGGCTGACGTCCCAGGTACTCGGCGAGCTTCGGCTGGAGCCGGTCCAACATGAGGTAGAAGTGTTCGCTCGGCCGGAACTCGGCCGGCGTGCCGCAGAGCGAGCACCGGGGCGAGCCGAGCGCTTTCCCCTGGAGGGGCCGGCCGCAGCGATCGCATTCGTCGCCCCGGGCCTCCTCGAACCCGCAATGA
Organism: Thermoplasmata archaeon; assembly: GCA_050013635.1. Classification (GTDB taxonomy): domain Archaea; phylum Thermoplasmatota; class Thermoplasmata; order Lutacidiplasmatales; family UBA184; genus Lutacidiplasma. Next base: position 3,347 of record JBEKEW010000164.1, read on the forward strand.
GGGCAGGTCCCGATGAGATACCGGTCGGGCAGGAAGCGCCGGTGCTCCGGGCAGTACGCGTTCTCCTCGGTCCGGCGCTCGATATACCCCTTCTCCAAGAGGCCGAGGAACACCTCATGCACGGTGCGTTCGTGATTGATCGTGTGCGTGGTGGTGTACGTGTCGAACGTGAACCCGAGTCGCTCGAACGCGGCCCGGTTGATCTCGTGGTAGCGGTTTGCGACCACCTCCGGAGCGACGCCTTCCTGCTCGGCCCGCACGAGGGTGG
>JBEKEW010000165.1:0-3592 GCA_050013635.1 Thermoplasmata archaeon
AGTTCCGGGACGCCGGCGCCGGCGCCTGCGGCCTCCCGAACAATCCGCGCGACATCCTCGAGGCGTCCGGCCGCCGCGTCCGCCAGCTCGGGATCCCACTCGAGGTCAAAGGACGGCAGCGCGCTGATCGCGTAGACCAGTCGCAGGGCGTCCGGACCCCATCGCGCGAGGGCGTCCCGGATCGGCAGGATCCGGCCGCCCTTCGCGCTCACGTCCTTCTTGGAGATCTTCTCCCCCGAGGAACTCGTCACCCAGCCGTGGACGAAGATCCCCCGCGGTCCGAGTTCCGGAGGGAGGAGCTTCGCGTGGGTCAGGATGAACGGAGGGAAATGGACCCGCTTGTGTTCCTTGCCTCCGATATTGCAATCGAGGGGGTACCAGTACAGGAAGTCGGTGCGGATCTCCTCCTGCACGGCCGGATCCACGGTGGGTTCCCCGGCACCCTCGCCGAGGAAGACGAAGTCGAAGAACGCATCCGTCAAGGAGGATGGAAGGATCCCCCGTTCCCGCACGAACCGGCGGACGATGTAGTACGCGGGGTAGAACGTGGAATCTGCGATCGGCTCGATCATCCACTCCGGGTCGAACGGCAGCGGGGTGCCAAGCCAGCGGCCCCGCCGCGTGCACGGCCGGTCGTCCATCCAGTCGAGGATCCCCGGCAGGTCGCGTGCGTAGTCGTCGGGGGAGATCACCATCGAACGGATCGCCGCCTGGCCCAAGGTCTTCCATTCGGGGTCGCTGTACCGAATGAACCACTGGTGGGGGACCCGGCGGATCACGACCGCATGTCCGTTCCGGCAGATGACCGGCTCGGAGAACTCCTGCAACTCGAAACTCTGCTTCGTCGCCACGAGGGCCCCGGTGACCCGTTCCCGCGCCTCTCGAACGGGGACCCCGAGGTAGTCGCGCACGGTCATCGTACCTCGTGCGGACTCCAGCCGGTAGAGGCGTTCCGTGGCTTCCTGGATCGCTGCTGAATCCGCGAGTTTGGCCGCCCCGGTCGCACGGTTGGCCCGCTCGGCCGGCGATCCCGAACCCGCCGCCAAGGCCCGTTCGGAGGCCGGGAGCTCCCCGGCGGGCGGGACCGCTAGGATGACGGGGGAGGGCCGCAATCCCTCGCGCTGTTCGGCCGTCAGTTCCGCGAGGGCGAGGGCATCCGCGGGCGCGTGCGCCGGCACGGACATCACGATGCCCGTGCCGACCTTCGGGTCGACCAACGAACTAGGGAAGATCGGGACGGGAACGTCCGTCAACGGCACGGTGACGGTCCGACCGCGCAGCTCGGCGGGGCGGATCTCGTGACCGATGCGCCCGCCGTGCTGCTCGACGAGACGCTCGGCGCCGGTTCGGCTCACGAGGTACGTGGGACCCCCGCTGGTCCACGAGACGAGCGGTTCGCTCGTCGGGATCCAGAGATTGGTCACCCCGTAGATCGTCTCGGGCCGTAGCGTCGCTGCGAGCAGGATCCGCCCATCCTGCAGGCGGAAGGGCACGGTCGTGTATCGTATGATCTCCGCGCTTCCGCCCGCGGAGAGGTCGGTCTCGGAGGGGTCGACCGCGACCGGTCCGCAGACCGGGCAGAACGCCGAGTAGTGGGTCTTCTGGAGAAGTGCATCTCGATCCCGAAGGCGATTGAACTGCCATCGGATGAACGCGCGATAGTCATCGTCGACCGTCGTGAGGTAGGCGCTCTCGTCGATCAGGACCCCCACCTGCCGAAAGACCTCGAGGTAGTGAGCGCCAAGGAACCGGGCCGCGAACTCCGGGTCCTCGAGCTTCGGCCACTCGGAGGGGGGAACTCCGTTCTGCTCCAGTTCCTGGATCGTGTTCGGGTGGCGGTCCCGGACCCGCTGGGCGAAGGTGACCGCGGGCAATCCCGAAGCGTGTACCCCCGACGGAAAGAAGACCTGCTCGCCGAGCATCCGGTGGAACCGGTGGAACGCGTCCGCATAGACGATCCCGCGCAGATGGCCCACGTGGAGGAACCCGCTCGGCCCCGGATAGGCGACCACGGCGTAGAACTTGCCACGGCTCGGGTCCCGGCGCGCGGTCGCAAGACCCGCCCGGCGCCACTCCTCCTGCCAGTGCAACGTTCGGTCGGCTTCCATGGGGAACCGTTCTCAGCCGGGATTCGTATTTGAGGGAACCCCCGGTGCGGGGGAGCGGACCCGCTCGGGGAAAGCGCCTATAGCGGGGGCCGCTCGTTGCCGGCGATGCGGCTCATCGAGATCTTCCACTCGGTCCAGGGCGAAGGGCCGTTGACGGGTCGGCGAACGTCGTTCATCCGGACCGCGCGGTGCAATCTCCGTTGCGTGTGGTGCGACACCGCCTACTCCTTCGGTCCCGGCCGGGAGCGCTCGATCCCGTCGATTCTCCGCGAGCTCCAGCGCCATCGAACGCGCTACGTATGCCTCACCGGAGGCGAGCCCCTCCTCCAGTCCGAATCGATCGAGCTGCTGCGGGCGCTCTCGCGACAGGGGAAGATCACCGTGGTCGAGACCGGGGGCTCGCTGGACGTGACGCCCTATCTCGGGATCCCGGGAGTCATCCTCAGCGTGGATGTGAAGTGCCCCGGCTCTCAGATGGAGCGACGGAACCGCTGGTCGAACCTCCCCCTGCTCCGTCCCACCGATGTCGTGAAATTCGTCATCCGGGATCGGCGCGACTACCTGTACGCGAAGCGAGTGCTGGCTCGCTACCCGATGCCCGGCGAGGTCATCTTTCAGCCGGTGTGGGGGACCGATGCGGGTCGCCTCGCCGATTGGGTGCTCAAGGACCGGCTCGAGGTACGTGTCATGCTCCAGGAGCACAAGGTCCTCTGGAAAGACGCCGTCGGACGTTGAGCATCTCCGTCGAACGGGCGCCTCGGGACGGATAGGCTAATGAGTCCCCCCCTCTCCTTTGCACTTCCACCGCATGGCGCTGAATCTCCCGTCCATGAAAGGTTCCACCGCGGACATCGACCACCCGTTCGGGAAGGCGCGCGCGATGGTGTTCCCGCGGGTTGTGCTCGCGGGACATGATGTCCTCGCGGAGATCGGATCGACCTGCCGACAGTTCGGTTTCGCGAAGCGCGGCGCCGTGATCACGGGACCGATCACCGCTGGACTGGCGGGGAACCGGTGTGCCCAGATCCTCTCCGAGTCGGGGTTCGACATCGAAACGATCGTCGCCGGCGGGGCGACGGAGGCGGAGGTGGATCGCGTCGAGAAGGACGCCTCGCGGGGCGAGGCGACCTTCCTCGTGGCCGTCGGGGGGGGCTCGAAGATCGATATCACGAAGGTCGTCGCCGAGCACCTGCATATCCCGTTCGTCAGTGTTCCGACCTCCGCGGCGCACGACGGGATTTCGTCCCCGCGCGCATCGTTGCAGGGGGCCCACACGCACAGCAGCATCCGCGCGGCCGTCCCGCTCGGCGTCATCGCGGACACCGCGGTGATCGTCCGTGCGCCGTTCCGCCTGCTCGCCTCGGGGTGCGCCGACGTGATCTCCAACGTAACGGCCGTGCTCGATTGGAGGCTCGCCGTCCGGCTGAGGAACGAGGAATACTCCAGCACCGCCGCGACCCTATCGGAGTACTCGGCCCACGAGA
>JBEKEW010000166.1:0-5027 GCA_050013635.1 Thermoplasmata archaeon
CCCGATCCGCACGCTGGCGCCGGGCGTGCATCTGCTCCGCCGACCCGGTTGGCACATCCACGATGAGCATCTCGATCGCCGGCTGCCCGCCGACCTCCGGACCCTGCGGCCGGTCCTGGTCTTTCCCTCCATCCACCGAAGCGAACGAGGTGTCGCCTCCCTCACGGTCCATCCCCTCGGCAACGTCGGGCCCGCCAGCGACGTCGGCGGCGAGCCGCGACGGTTGGTCCCGTCCTCCCCGGCGCTGATGACCGCCGCGCTTCGCTCCCTCGCCGAAGGTGCGGGGTCGGTCGGTATTCCCGCGACGTTCGAGGCGACCCATCACGGCCCGGCGCTCGACCTGCCGGCGTTCTTCGCCGAGATCGGGAGCACCGAAGGCATCGCACCGCCGGCGGACGCGGTACGCCTGCTCTCCACGACCCTGGCCCACCTCGCGGTCGCGGACGACGACCGGGTCGCGCTGGGTGTCGGCGGGGGCCACTACGCGCCGCATTTCACGGAACTGGCCCTGAAGCGGCGCTGGGCGTTCGGCCACATCCTCTCCCGACATGCGCTGGCGGTTGCCGATCGCACGGTGGCGGAGGAGGCCTACGCCTCGACGCCCGCCGCCGTAGGGATCCTCTTCGCCCGAGCGGAGGACGCCGGAGCTCCGTTGTGGTCGGGGATCGGCCCACGACGCAAGGACAACGATGCCGATGTCCGCGTCGCTCCCTCCCCGCGCGGGTAGCGCGTCCCGGTCACTCGACCGAGCCGGCGAGGACCATGACCGCACCCCGCCCGTCGAGAGCGATCTCGGTCGCTTCCTGGATCTCACGCGGTCGGATCGCCCGGAGGACCGAGGGCCATTGCCGCCAGAAATCACCGGGAAGATCGTGGTAGGCGAGATCGACGGCGAGTTCGTGCGCGTCGGACGTCGTTTCCATCGAGAGCGCCATCTCCCCGATCGCGCTCTCCCGGATCTGGTGGAGTTCCCGGGATCGGACGGACTCGTTGCGTAACCGATCGATCTCCCCCACCAGGAGCTTCGCGACGCGGTGGGCGCTCTTCGGACTGGTTCCCGCTTGCGCGTTCCAGTATCCGCCGAGTCGCATCGCCTCGAGATCGCTCGAAGCGTGGTACGCGAGACCCGCCCGCTCGCGGATGTTCTGGAAGAGTCGCGAGAGCAGCGGGCGCCCCCCTAGGATCTCGTTGGCGAGGTACGCGGCCGGGAAATGCTCGTCGCGCCGGGCGATCGACGAACCCCCCAGCCGGATCTCCGTTTGGGATCGATCCGCCAGCTCGATCTCCCGGACCGTCCGCCGCCCCGCGACCGGATGCGGTCGGAGGGGTTCGGGGGCGCGCGAACGAGCGAAGCGGACGAACCGACGCGCGCACGCACGCTCGATGCGCGCGAGCGAGGCGGGAGCCGTGACCACCAGGATCCCGCCGTCTCCCGTGTAGTGTTCGCGATGGAATCGGATCAACCGGTTTCGATCGATCCGTCCGATCGACCGCGGCGTTCCCCACCCCGTCTCCCGGTACGGGTGTCCCGAGGGGAAGATCGTTCGGAAGAGTTCCCGCTCGGCCCGGTTCGCGGGTTGGGTCTGCTCCCGCAGCTGGCTCTCTCGGGTCTGGCGGAGGACGCGCTCGAGGTCCTCCTCGTCGAAGCGGGGGCGGAGCACGGCGTGGGCGAGCAGTTCGAGGAGCGATTCCCACTCGGCATCGGGACCCCAGATCGTGATCTCGGCCGACTCCGGAGCGATCTGGGAGGTCAGCGTCGCTCCCGCACGGTCGAGCTCGCGCGCCAGGGCGACACGACCGTACGGACCCGCCGCGCAGGGAACGAGGCGGGCCACGATCCGCGCGGTGCCTTCGGCACCGGGGGGATCGAATCCGTGTCCCGCAGGGCCGACGTAGGTGATCGATGCGCTCGCGGCGCTCGCCGGAGGGGCCTGGCGGGCCAGCCGCAACCCCTCCCCGTGATCACTGTATTGGATACGGAGCGGATCGTTCCGCTCAAGCATCGGTCGAGCCTCCCGTGGGTTCGTAACGAACCACGGCGCGCTGATCCTTGGAGAAGAGGGATCTCGCCGTCGCACGAACCGTGGAGGCGGGCGTCGCGAGGATCGCTCGATACAACCGGTCCTCGAAGCCGGGCGGCATGATCGATGCGAAGTATCCGAGGCGGTAGCCGGCGCGCGTGGCCCCTTCGTACGCGAGGGCCGCGCCGCGTTCGACCTTCGTGCGCGCCTCTTCGAGCTCCCCGCGCGTGGGGCCGTCGCGCGCGAGGCGGTCGAGCGCTCGATCGATCGTCGCTTCGACCCGGTCGAGCGGCACACCGGGCGAGGCTTGGGCGTAGATCGTGAACAGTCCGGGGTGGACGTGGGCACGCCATTCGCTCGTGGCCCGGATCGCCAGCCCGGGATCGACCAACGCCCGGTAGAGCCGGGCGCTGGGGTGCTCCCCGGATCGGGCTCGACCCCCGGCCGAGAACATCCGGGTCTCGCCCCCGAGGAGGACATCGATCAACATAGTGGCCGGCGTCGCCGGTTCGCCGATGGCGGGGGACCGGTACCCGATCACGATCAGCGGGGTGGTCCCGGGCCCGGAGAGCGTCGTTCGTCGCTCTCCTCGTCCCGGAGGTTCCCGGTCCTTCACCGTCGGATCCGCCCCTCCCTTCGGGAGGGGTGAGAACCGCCGCCGCACGTCGCGCTCCACCGCCCTCGTATCGAACCCCCCCGTCACGACGAGGACCGCGTTGCTCGTACCGTAGAATCGGTGGTAGTACTCGCGCAGATCTTCGGCTCCCATCTGCTCGATGTCGGTCCGGTACCCGAGCGCGTCCCATCGGTACGGGTGGCGGCGGAAGGCGAGCTCGTACAGCTCCTCCTCGACCCGGAACTCCGGCCAGTTCTCGTTCCCCTCCCGTTCCGACAGGACGACCGTGCGCTCCCGATCGACCTCTCTCGGCGCGAGAAGGGCTCGGGTCATGCGATCGGCCTCGATGTCGATCGGAATGTCGAGGTGCTCGCGGGGCACCGTCGAAAAGTAGGCGGTAAAATCGAGGTCGGTGAACGCGTTGAGCAGACCCCCGACGTTCAGGATCGCGCGATCGATCTCGCCCTTGGCGTACTTGGGGGTGCCTTGGAACAGCATGTGCTCGAGCCAGTGGGCCCCGCCGGTGATCCCCGGGTGCTCGTTCTTGGAACCGACCCGGTACCAGACCCAAACGCTCACGGTCGGGCCGGCGGGATCCGGTGCGAGCAGGACCTCGAGACCGTTCGCCAGACGGAAGCGGCGTACGGACGGTCTGCGGACGTGGCTCGCGGGCATGCCGGTTCCAACGAAACTCCCGCACATATAACGGGAGGAGACGGCGCGGGTGGAGGAGTGGAACGGGCCGGGCGCTCCGCGCGCGGAGCGGTGAGGATCCGGGTTCCGTGGCTGCACACAAAGGGTTCGTTCCCGCACTAGGAGCTTGTGGCACAGCTCCCACTTGACGGATCGAGAGTTCGATCCTTGGATCGAGGGTGAGCGCGGAACGCTCCAGCCTCTCCTCTTCCCTCGCCCTTCGCCCTTACGCTAGGCTCGGAACGCTCCAGCCTCTCCTCTTCCCTCGCCCTTCGCCCTTACGCTAGGCTCGCGAGGTGTAGTTTTCGAAGGTTGTGGGTCAACGACCACAACTTCCACTCGCCCTCCACCTTGGCGAACCCTCGTAACAGGAACTGTCTCAGTCCTCGACCCTGTTTCATCTGCCCGAAGACCGGCTCCACCACAAACTTCCGATGGCGGTAGTGCGCCCGCCCCTTCACGCTTCGGACCTTCCGGCGCATCTTCTGCGCGAAGGTCTCATCCAACGGCGGCCGCCCCCGGGGGCATCCCGTTCGCTCCGCCGTTTTACCTCTCTCGGGGGGACAGTATACATCGATCCCACGCCCCTCCACCTCTCGGATTGCCTCCTCGCTGAAGTAGCCGCCATCCACATCGACCTCCTTGGGAACTCGTCCCAGATTCCCGATCGTCACCTCGGTCATCGGCAACAGTTGCCGCTTGTCCTGGGGGGCTTGAGTGGCTTCGGCGGCCACGATGATCTGGGCCTTCTCGTCGACCATTGCCTGACAGTTGTACGCTTGGACGAACGATCCCCGATTCGCTCCATCAGGCATGATCCGCGAATCGGGGTCGGTGAAGTTGTACTGCGTCTTCGGGTCGATCGAGACCGCTTCCTTCCCCGCCGCCTTCGCTTTCTGCCGCTCCCGCTCCTCCAGCGCCTCCTTCGCCTTCCGAATCCGCTCGAGCCGGTCCTTCTTCGACCGGATCGTCGGGTCGCCGAGATACGGGTTGTTCCCCTTCCCGAACTTCCGATCTTCCTCGGCGTCGGTCTCCGCGACCTTGCGGAAGTACTCCTCGATGCTCTTCTTCAGCTCCTCGTCGAGCTGCTTCTCCTTCTCGAGCATCTTGCCGTGACTCATCGCCTTATGTTTCGAGGCGCTCGCCTTCACCTTCGTCCCGTCCAGTGCCATCCGAGTGCCCCCGATCAGGTCCGCCTCCTGGCACAGTTTCAGAACCTGGAGGAAGAGTGTGTGGAAGTTCGTGAGGTTCCGCTCTCGGAACCGAGCGAGCGTCGAGTAGGTCGGGTGTTGATCCGTGGCCAGCCATCGGAACGCGAGGTCGTCGAAGGTGGCGCGGGCCACCTTCCGAGATGACGGCACGCCCACACAGTAGCCGTAGAGCCACAGCTTCAGCAGGAGCGCAGGGTGGAAGGCGAGGCGGCCTCCCTCCGCGTTGTCGTAGCCGTGAGTGAACGGAGTGAGGTCGACCTGGTCGTCGACCAACTCACCGATGAACCGGGCGAGGTGCCCTTCGGGCAGCCACTCATCGAGGTTGGGAGGGAGGATCAGGTTCTGGTGAGGGTCGTACCGACGAAAGTTCGCCTCGGGAGCGTCGTCCATGCCCCCCGATAGACGAGGCCGGCTATAGTACCTCGGTTCGAATTCACGTCAGAGCTCACGTCAGGGATTCGGAGGAGCTGTGCAACACGCTCCTAG
>JBEKEW010000167.1:0-3551 GCA_050013635.1 Thermoplasmata archaeon
CTCGGGAGGGACTACTTTAACAAAGCCCGAGGAAGCCTAGGCGATGCCGTCCCGCACGGTGATCACGACCTTGACGGGACCCCCGGTCCGTTCGGTGAGGGCCTGCGGGGCCTGGGAGAGCGGGATCCGCCGGGAGATCATCGCCGCGGCCAGGCCCGGCCATCGTTGATCGAAGACGGCGAGATCGCGGGTACCGGCCTCGAAGTAGGTGCGGTTCGCGTTGACCGAGCCCACGATCGCCTCGTTCGAAAGTACCATCTCGCGCAGCATCGCGCCTCCTTGAACGGGCGTCGGCGGTGCAGCCGCATCGGGGATCCCCGTGAGCACGAGCACCCCGTTCGGGCGCAGCGTGCGCACCAGATCGAAATCCAACGCGATCGCCCCGGACGCCTCGATGATGAGGTCGTAATGGGCTCCCCCGAGCGCGGAGATGCCGGCCGATGCGTTGATGTGGCGGCCACCGATCCGCGCGAGCAGATCGGAGGCGAGCGACGGAGCGTCGTGGCGGTCGATTCCGGTGACCTCGTAGCCCCGGACCCGCAGGATCATCGCCGCGAGCATGCCGATGGCTCCCGTACCGGTGACGAGGGCGGACGGAGTTCGGGTCCGGGGCTGGCCGACGGTCGGCTCCTTCCGGTCGAGGACCTGCTGGCCGACCATGACCGCCTTCTCGACGACGCTCAACGGTTCGTGGAGGACCGCGATCGAACGGAGAGGCTCCGGAACGTGGACGAGGTACTCCGGTCGCTCCACGTACTGCTCGGCGATGTAGCCGGGAGCGCCCCGGATGCCGCGCTCGGTGTACTGCCCCGTCTCGCAGTAGTCGGAGCGGTTCGCCGCGCAGAATCGGCAGAGCCCGCAGCCGCGTCGTACGGTCGCGACGACGAGGTCGCCCGGAGCGAACCCGGCCACGCCGTTGCCGACCTCCACCACCTCACCTACGTTCTCGTGACCGAGGATGAGGAACGGCGACCCAGCGGGCGCCGTCCCGTACCGCCCCGCCACGATGTCGAGATCGGTTCCGCAGATCCCGCACTCCAGTACGGAGACCCGAACCTCCCCGGGCCCGACGCGCGGTACGGGAACGTCCGCGATCGTCACACCGGGAGTGGGCGGATGAACGATGGCCGCTCGCATTCGATCCCCCTCACCGATATGGGGCGAACCGCTCTTCGCACGGTGCGAGTCGAGCCAGCACCGCCGCCTCTTCCTCGGGGTTCAGGGGGTCGTACGGAGCTCGGTACCCGACCTCGGCTCCGCGGAGCCGATGCGCCAAGAACTTCCCGGTCGCCGGGAACGGCCCGGCGGCGACGACGTCGGCGAGGCCGTCGACGAGCCCCTGAAGCTCACAGGTGAGGGGACGGTTTCCCGCGTGGGCCGCTGCGACCAGATCGACGCACAGCTTGGGAAGGATGTTCGCGAGGCCCATGATCGCACCGGAAGCGCCCCGGCCGATGGCGGCCGATGCGAGACGATCGTCGCCGGGTAGTACGCGCATCCCGGCGGGCGCGTTCCGGAGGAACTGCTCCACGCTCTCGATCGACCCCGAGGTATCCTTCACGCCCACGACCACTCCACCCCGGACCAGGTTTTGGACGAATTCCGGCGCGATCCGATAGCCCACGAGCGACGGGATGTTGTAGGCGAGGAGGGGAAGATGGGTCGCGGCGTGGATCGCCCGGTAGTATCGATCGATCGCGGCCGGGGTCGGGTGTAGGTAGTATGGGGGCACCGCGAGCAGCGCCGCTGCTCCCGCGCCTTCCGCCCCTTGCGCGAAGGCGACCGCCTGCCGGGTCGAAGGAGCGCCGCACCCGACCCAGACATCGACGCGACCCGCGAGCCCATCGACCACGGCCCGCACGAGGCGGGCGCGCTCGTCGTCGGAGACCGAAGGGAACTCCCCGAGCGAGCCGAGGACGAACAGGCGGTCCGCTCCGGCACGCGCGAGCTCCACCGCGAACCGCACGTTGAGATCGACGTCGAGGGTCCCGTCGCCCGCAAAGAGCGTGGGGATGGGTATCACCAGCCCGTCCCACAGCATGCCGTGTCCACAGCCGCTGCGACTAAAACCTCTTGGGAGTTCGTGTCGGGAGGCGAACCTGTGTGACGGCTCGATCGGTGCTGGGAGTGGACGAAGCCGGTCGGGGGCCGGTCATCGGTCCGCTGATCGTGGGGGGGTTCGTCATGGACGAGGACCGCACGGATCGCTTGCGTGAGCTCGGCGTGCGGGACTCCAAGACGCTCGCCCCCCACCGCCGCGAGGAGCTCTACGAAGAGCTCGGCCGGTACGGGCGCCGCGAAAGCATTGCCCTTCTTCCTGCCGAGATCGACGCGGCCGTTGCGCGGGGGGCCTTGAACCGATTGGAGGCGCGTGCGTTCGCCGAGCTGATCGGACGCGTGCACCCGAGCCGCACCTTCGTCGACGCGTGCGACGCGAACGCGCCTCGCTTCGGTGCGCTCGTCCGCCAGCTCTCGGGCTGGGAGGGCGAGGTCGTCTCCCGCCACAACGCCGATCGAGATGTTCCGGTGGTGAGCGCGGCGTCGATCGTCGCCAAGGTCGAGCGCGACCGCGCGATGGCGCAGCTCGGGAAGGAGCTCGGGGCCGAGCTCGGGAGCGGATACCCGGCCGATCCGGTCACGATCGCCTTCCTCAAGGACCATCTCCCGCGTGCCGGTCAGCGGCCGTACTGGCTCCGTTCCTCTTGGCAGACCACGGCTAGACTTATGGCCGAACGAGCGGCTCGGACGTTGGACGATTTTCCCGCATGACGGTCGAGGCGGAGCTCGCACAACTGGTCGACCGGTTCAATCGGCGCGCGGATACGAATCCCGCGGTCTCCGAGGAGCTGTCGGGCCTAGATCGGACGATCCGGCTCCGACTGACGGACGAAGAGTCGTACACGGTGGACCTGCGTGGAGGACGCCTCGGAGGGCTGCGGACGTCGGCTTCGGGACCGGCGGACATCACGATCACGACCGATGTCGCCACATTCCAGGGGCTCGTTCGCCGGGAGATCGGGCCGATGAAGGCGATCTTCGGTCAGAAGCTCAAGATCGAGGGGAGCCTCGACGACAAGCTCCTCTTCCGGCGGCTACTGTAACGACTACGGCAGGAACACGCACGCCGCGATGCAGACGCCGTAATGGTCCATCGGGATCACGAGCTCTTCCGTGCGGTAGTGGATCCGCTTGAGCTCCACGCCGCGGAAGTGCGCGATCTCCTCCATACGCCACTTGAGGAACTCCTTCAGGGACTTCTGCGTTCCGTGGAGATGGCCCTCGGCGACGTAGCCGCCCTGACCGTCGGTGCGGAATCCAAAGGAGATCCCCGCGCTGATGACCTCGCCCTCGCCACCGCCGTGACGCGCGAGAACGCAATGGGTGATGGCCCCGCGGCGGATCTCGCTTCGGTCGACCTGGCGGATCCCGATCGGTAGGACGCTCGAGACGCTGACGAGATTCTGCTCGCCGATCCCCGCCTTCAGGAGCGCGAGATCGAACGCGTTGAGCTCGCTCGTCTTGTTGATCCCTCGACCGCTTGTCACAAAGAA
>JBEKEW010000168.1:0-3493 GCA_050013635.1 Thermoplasmata archaeon
CCGAGCGCGACGGCATCCTCTCCGAACGCGGCGAACTCCACCCGCGTCCGTGAGGCCGGAGGCAAGGCCCGGCTCCGGATGGCGGCCTCCAGGACCCGGTCGGCCCCGGGGAGCGCCCGAGCGAGGCCGCCGGCGAGGACGAGGACCTCCGGGTTGAACGCGTTGGCCAGGTTGACCCCCACGTCGGCGAGGTAGCCGAGCGTCTCATCCACGATCGACCGGGCGAATCGATGTCCCGCGCGGTACGATTCGAGCACGGTCCGGGCGGTCACCTTCTCCGGCGAGCCGGCGCGCGCCATGAGGCGCCGGGCGGCGGCGGGGCTCTCGAGCGCGGCCGAGCGCGCGCGGTCCGCGATCGCCCATCCTCCGACGTAGGCCTCCACGCATCCTCGGTTCCCGCAGTGACAGAGCCGTCCGCCCGAGACGATGGTCGTGTGCCCGACCTCCCCGAGCGAGCCGTGCGCTCCCTCTCGGAGGGTCCCGTCGACGATCGCGGCTCCTCCCACACCGGTCCCGAGGGTGAGCAGGAAGAGGTCTCGGGGTCGGGGCGAGGAGCGGTGGCGCCACTCGGCGTACGCACCCGCTTGGGCGTCGTTGACCAGGCAGGTGGGGTACCCGAATTCTCGGGTCAGCCGACGGGCCAGCGGGAGGTCCCGCCATCCTAGGTTCGGCAGGAGGTGGACGGTACCTCGGCGCCGGTCCACCTGTCCGGCGAGACCGACCCCCAGGCCCGCGACCGGCGGCGGTTCGTTCCCGAGGCAGGCTTCGATCGCCTCGCGAACGACGCCGAGCACCCCGTCAACGCCGTCGTTCGCGTGGATCCGGTGGCCCCCGTGGGCCACGATCTTCCCGCGGCCGTCGACCAGGACGGCGAGGACCTTCGTCCCGCCGATGTCGACCCCGAGGGCGAACGGGCCGCGCGGTCGCGCCGACCGCTCACTCGTCGATGAGGGCACGGCGCTCCTCCGGCTCCTGGTACTTGTGGATCACGTCCACGAACGTGGAGTGGGACCAGGTGAGCGGGGTCGCCGACTTCGGCTCGCCCGTCAGCGCATCGACCTGCTCGGGAAGCATCTGCGTGGGAGTGGCGCGCTCCGCCGCCCACTCGATCAGGACGCGGCAGCGGTCGCGGTCGCCCAGTCGCAGTCGTGCCTCGGCGAGCCAGAGCGTGCAGGTGATCCATGGGTTCTCCGCCCCGTAGTAGACGTCCCCCTCGTACCGGGCGAGCCCTCCGAACCGCGGGGACCACAACCGCGCCTCCACCGCATCGACCGCCTCCCGGGCCCGCGGGTCGTCCCACGGCACGAGGCCCAGCTTGAGGGCGAGGAGCACGGAGGCGTCCAACCGGTCATCCCGGGGTTCGAGCGAGCGGACGAACCGCTGCCGGTCCTTGTCCCACAGGTGCTCGAGCGCCGCCTCGTGGATCTCCCGGCCGGCGTCGCGCCAGGCAGTCGGATCCTTCCCGATCTCCTCGGCGATGCGGGCGGCCCGTTCGAGCGCATGCGCCACAGCGGCGGACGAGTATGTATGGATCCCCCGTCGCTCCTCCCACAGGTCGTAGCTCGAGGCCGGGAGCCCCGTCGCCGGGTCGCGGAAGTGGGTGAGGAAGTTGGCCGCTCCTTTCACCATCGGCCACAGGTCCAGCAGGATCTCGGGATCCGCGCCCCGCTTGAAGTGGTGCCAGACCGCCGCCACGACCGTGGCCGTCTGGTCGATTTGCAGGAACGGAGGCGGGTGCCACGTGCTCCCAATCGCGCCATCGGGGAAGTGCCGGTGGTAGAACGACCCCTCGGGGTCCTGGCACTTCTGAGCGAACTTGAGGAACCGCTGGGCGCTCTCGAAGAGGCCGGCCTCGTCCATCGCCTTGGAGACGTACCCCCCGTCGCGCCACCAACAGAAGTTGTACGTGTCCCCCGACGCGGCCAGGCTGCGGGTATCGGGCGAGGCGATGATCGCACCGTTCGCGCCCGCCACGTGCCGCATGACCAGAACGCTCGCCCGGTAGACGTCCGCGACCTTGCCGCTGAGTTCGACGGGGGCTTGGGGAAGGCGCCGGTGCGACCAGGTCTCCCAGAACTGCTCGCTTTCCCGTTCGAAGCGGGCCGGGCCACCCTTGACGACGTACTGACGGGTCTGGTGGACGGCCCCGAGGCTGTGACCCACCGAAACGAAGAGGCGGATCGTGGTCCCCTCCGTCCCGTTGGCGGGGACGTCCCACTGCATCACGCTGTCCGCGGCGCCGTGCGCGACCGGGCGGCCCTCGAGCCGTCCGTCCTCGGCGTCGATGTACGTCCCCTGCAGCCCCTTGAGCGTGTGCTCTCCGCAGACCGCGTTCGTGAACGCGGGTTCGCTGAAGAACTCGAAGAAGTACCCCCGCTTGAAGTGGACGAGGGAGTGGCGTTCGGGATCCACGTAGGCGGTGTCCTGGTACATCGACTCGGCGATCTGGAGCGAGTGGTACGCAAAGATCCGCAGCGGTCGGGGCGGGTCGGCCCGCACCGTCATCGTGCGGATGATCAGGTCGTGGTTCGGGTGGACATGGTCCCGAAGGGTGATCGTCACCCCCGGGCCGTTCCAGCTGCTCGCCGGACTGAATGCCGCTCCGTACGGGAACATCTCCCCCCGCCACCCGTTCGAGCGGTTCAGCCAGGAGAACGTTCCCGCTTGCTCATCGAATACGCCGAGGCGGGCCTGCCGCAGGTGCTGGAACTGGCCCGGATACGGATAGAACAGGCCTTCCCACTGCCCATCCTCGTTGACGGTGAGGAGCAACCGCCCGTTGCCGGCGAGCTGAGTGATCAACGGTGCTCAATTCTCCCGTTCGGCATCGCGAAGAGGGAACCCTCCCCCCTTCAAATGGGGGACGACCCGTGCCGCCGGCCGTGCGAGGGCGTGGCCCGCTCTACTTCGGAGGGGCAGGAGGCGGCGTACCGGGTCCGCCCATCCCACCCATCGGCGGGAAACCCGGAATGCTCATCGGCATGATGAACGGCGTCTTCTCGCCGGAGATGCCGATCGTGAAGCAGGCCGCGCCGATCACGAACCCAGCGATGGCGATGAAGAGCGCCACCAGGATGAACGCGAGCCCCGGGATGAGCAACACTAGGAACGCGAGGATCAGATCGATGACACCGAGGGCGCTTCCGAGCCCGCGCTGCCAGCCGGGAAGCTGCCCGGCCGCGCCAATGCCCGCGAGGAGGAAGATCCCCTGGAAGAAGAGTCCGATCCCGACGAAGATCCACAGGACGGCCAGCGCGAAGTAGACGCTGAACAGCGCGACGAACGCGAAGATGATGATGATGACCCCCAAGATCACGCGCAGGGTACGGAGGCCGGACATGGCCTCGTCTCCCCCCTGGGACCCGGCGACGATGTCAAAGATCCCCATCAGGAGCAGGGAGACGACCACGAAGATGTACAGGACCCAGAGCGCGAAGATCCCCTGCCAGAAGAACGATACCAGCAGGGCGACCCCGAACACGAACGCGAGGAT
>JBEKEW010000169.1:0-3487 GCA_050013635.1 Thermoplasmata archaeon
GTCGATCTGCTCCTAAACGCGGTGGGAAGGCCACGAATGCGCGCAGATAGAGCCGCGTACTACGGGTATATCGTGAGGCAGAACCTACGGTTTTAGGAATGTTCGCCGTCCATCGGTCCTCGTGGGTTGCCGTCGCCGTAGTGGTCATGATGGTAGCTTCGGGGCTCGCCATCTTCGGCTGGGCCGGTGCTTCGTCGCCGGCTCCGGCCGCGGTGGCAGCCCCGGGGGTCTCCGCGCTGGCCGCACCTCTCCCGGCCGCTTCGACCGGCAGCGCCGCTCCCGCCACTGGATTCATGACGCCGTCCGGCATCTGGGACGGTCCCCTCAAGGTGAACACGCAGCTCGCGAGCGCGGTGGATAAGGCGAGGGCGGCATCCGAGGCGAACGGAGTGCCCGCCGCGGACATCCTGTTGCCGAACGTCTACGCACCCCCGGCCCCGACCGCCATGACCGGAGGGCACATCGTGCCGAACTACCCGTACCCGAACGCTCCGGCCCCGATGGGCGTCGCCTACTACGGCATCCAGAACGTCGGGGGGCAGCTCCAGGGAACGATCCTGAACACCACATCGCTCGAGGGGTACATGTACAGCGGAGATCCCACGGGGGTCCAGGGACTGTACTTCGACGCCGGCGGCCAGCAGACGTACGGCGCCCAGCTCAACGCCGTCATCGCGAACATGACCCTCTTCGGGCAGAGCGGCTACCAGGTCTGGTCGCAGAACGTGCTCAACTACAACCCGCTCGTGACGACCAACCAGCTCACGATCTTCAACGCGCTCTGGAACTTCTCGAGCACGTCGGTCGGCTGGGCGACGAGGAACACCGTGCTCTCCGGCAACGGCACGGTGAGCGTCGGCAGCGACTACCAGGTCAACAACGGGGCCGCGACCGAGGCGAAGATCACGGTGACGTTCCCGTTCTCGCTCGCGATGTACATGAACCTCAGCGTGAACCGCGCGTTCAGCTCCTCGTCGGGTTCGTGCGTTACGTACGGCTGCAATGTGGTGTACTTCAACTACTCCGTTTGGGGCGCGTCGGGCGCGCTGATCAAGCACGGTTCGTTCGACACGGTGATCTTCAACTCCCAGGCCGCGTCGCACCCGGTCTACCTGCAGGCGGGGACCGCGCAGTTCCAGGCGAACGGTCTCGCGTACAACCCGTACGTCGACCTTCCCGACGACTGGGAGATGGACTACGGCATCGGCTACGACGGCGGCTCGCAGATGAACATGCAGTATGCGAACGCCTCGGTCGGGGTGTACTACCTGAACGCCACGACCCAGAAGTTCCAGGACATCCCGTCCGCCTACAACTACGGCAGCGAGACCGGGGAGGACGGTTCCGGGATGTCGATCGGTTGGACGACCTCCCACGGGCAGCCGATCGCCGTCGAGGCGACGGGCCCCTCGATCGTCCAGGGGTTGTGGAACATCACGGGCGGGGTCCCTTCGGGGATGTACCCCGTCAACTACGCGGGGGTAACGCCGGGGAACGCCTTCATCGCGTACGCGCCGGGCGCCGCCGTGGCGAACGAGTCGATGTTCAAGGTCGCTCCCACCTTCGGGTGGTTCACGCCCCGCGGCTCGATCGGTCCGAACACCTACCTTCCTCCGGGAACCTACACCGTCCAGGTGATGCTCTCGGGCTACGACCAACAGACCCTGACGATCACGCTCGGCCCGAGCGGGGTCGTCCTCACCAACCATCTCGTTCGCGACGCCGCCGCCGGGGTGTACACGCCCGAGTGGGCGTTCAGCTCGACGGATCTTGCCAACTTATCCTCGAGCGGCAGCGGCACCGCCGGCTCGCCGTACGTCGTGAGCACCGTCCAGACCGGTTCGCTCTCGTTGGCGTTCGGCGATGTCGAGAGCTACCTCTTCCCGGTGTGGCTCGGGATCTACCTCAACAGCACGACCGCCCACGTCAACTTTGACCCCGCGCCGTCGATGTCGATCACCTATCCCGGCTGGTCGATCACCGGCAAGGTGCAGACGTACTTCGCTCCGGCCGCGGCGAGCGTCCCTCTGACGGGTCAGTTCCAGCTCTACCTCTACCACGCCCAGAACGTCACGATCGCCCACGCGGCGAGCATCGGAGGCTGGTTCTCGAACGAGGAGGTCGGCCGGAAGTACAACGCGTACGTCAGCAGCGGGAAGAACGATCTCTTCTATCGCGACCTCTTCAACGTCTCCAGCGAGGGCATCGATATCACGGGTGGATCGAACAACGTCGTCTGGGGCAGCACGTTCACGCCGTGGTCGCAGCCGACGGCGTACCCGGGCATCGAGACTCCGACGACCGGTCTGACGGACGCGGAGAACGGGGCCGACCACATCTACAACAATGCGTTCTACACGAACGGGACGGCGGCGGCCTCCTCGTCGAACCACGAGTACTGGAACGTGACGGGGGGCACCCAGCCGACGTCGTTCGTCTACAGCGTCAACGGCTACGCGCTGACCGGCGCGAACATCCTGGGGCAGAACTACGAGGGAGGTAACTACTGGTTCAACTACGGTGCGACGGCGGACCCGTACGGCGTGATCCCGTACGTCGCCCGGGCGTCGAGCCCGACCGGCTCGGCCGCGATCGGCTTCGGTGGGGACTTCGCTCCGCTCTCGCCGTACGGAAAGCTCGCGGCGGGACTGTACCACGTGACGTTCACGGAGACGGGAGCGGGGACGGGGAGCTGGGGCATGCGTTGGACGGCGGTGCCGGTGTCGGAGCCCGTGTACAGCACGACGTATACCACGAACCCATCGAACACGACGACGATCAGCGCCTCGGTGAGGACCAACGGGTTTTGGTTGCCGAACGGGACCTACACCTGGACCGCGGTGGTCTCCACCTCGATCGGCCCCGCCTCGGGATTCCTGACCGGTACCGTTACGGTCAACGGGGCGAACGTGGGAGTGCCGATCACGCTGGCCCAGTTGTACGTGGTGACCTTCACCGAGTCCGGGCTGGTGTCGCCGAACGTCCGTTGGTATCTCAACGTGACGGGGCAGAACTCGGTCACGAGCACGGCGACGACCTTGCCGATCAGCCTTGCGAACGGGACCTCCCCCACGGGCTTCTACAAGTACACGCTCGCGGCGGGCACGAACCTCAACTACCGCATCAGCGCCGCGGTGGGTAGCTTCAACGTGTCGGGAACGACGGTCGCCAAGAGCGTGACGTTCACCCCGGTGACGTTCGCGGTGGCGTTCGCGGAGACCGGTCTTCCGGGCGGTACCCCGTGGTACGTGAACGGGACCGGACAGGCGAGCGCGAGCTCGACGAGTTCGAGCTTGACGGCGAACTTCCAGAACGGAACGATCGCCTACACGGTGGCGACGGCGAACAAGAACTGGGCGATCGCGCCGATCCACTACAGCATCGGGGTCGCGGGGGGACCGGCGACGGGCCCGACGTTCGTCTACACGCCCTTCAAGTCGAACGTCGTGACGTTCACCGAGACCGGTCTCCCCGCGTGGGTGGGATG
>JBEKEW010000170.1:0-3462 GCA_050013635.1 Thermoplasmata archaeon
ATATTCCCCACGTACGAACCGCACGCCGTCGCGGGAGGACCCCGCGCGCGGCGTGTACATACGGAGGGGCTTTGAACCGGGCCATCCGTGGCATCCCGACCCGAGTCTCGCGGGGGTTGGATGCGCACACCGAAATATCGCATGCGAACCGTGGTGCCCGCGCTCGCGCTGGTGGTGGTCATGGTAGGGCTCGCCGCCGGTGCCGGGACCATGGTGGGAGCCCCCGTCGCACGAGCCGCCTCGGCCCCCGTCGTTGCACCCGCAGGTTCCCAGCCGTATACGGTCACCGCCGTCCCGAACTACCAGTTCACATCGAGCACGACCGAGCTGCAACTGAACACCACGGTAGCGCTGACGTTTGTGAATGCCGACACCTTCGCCCACACCTACACGCTCATCGCGGCCCAGGGCAAGGTCATCCCGACGAGTTACAGCCCGGCCCAGCTGGTCGCCTACGAGCAGAAGTACGGGGCGATCGTTTGGGTGAACGCGTCGTCGCAAGGGACGTACCCCGCCACGTTCCCGGCTCCGGCGAAGGGGTGGTACGAGTTCGTCTGCATGGAGCCGGGCCACTTCCAGTATGCGATGTACGGCTTCATCGCATTCGGTGAGCCGCTGCCGGGCAACCTGACCGTCAGCAGCCCCGATATCAGCGCCGGCTGGCCGGTGTTCGTCATCACCGGAACGATCGTCAGCCTCGTGATCATCACCATCGTGCTCGGATTCGTCGTGGGCCGTCGCAAGGGGTCGACGCACGAGATGCCTCCCGAGCGACTCGGCTATCCGGAGGCCCCGCCCGAGACGGCCTCACCCCTTCCGCCCGACGGACCGAGACCGCCGGGATAATCTCGCCTTCCTCTTCCACAACGTTCAAATGGCAGGAGAGTTCCATACCTACGGGCCGCGTAGTAGGTAGGGAATTCAAAATGGCATGGGCCACACCAAGCAGGGAACGGCGCGTCCTCAAAGCCGGGCACTCTTCGATCGCGGTCACATTGCCCAAACCGTGGGCCGAGGCGATGAACCTCCATCCGGGGGATCTGATCGTCTTCGACCAGAACGATGACGGCACGCTCTTCCTGAAGCCGGCTCCCGTTCCTGGATCCGTTCCCTCGGGCGCTCCGTACCTGGTCCAGGCACACTCGTTCGACACGCCCGGCGTCCTCGAGCGCCTGATCGTCGGTGCCTATCGGGTCGGACATGACGCGATCGAGATCCGGACGGATCTCCCGCTGACCCCCGACCGCGTGGAAGAGACGGTGCAGACCGCCCGCGGCCTGCTCGGGGTAAGCATCGTGGCCCAGGAACCGACGCGTATCGTCCTGCAGAACTTCGTCGATCCGTCCAAGTACGAGCTCCCTCAACTCGTCCAACGGATGAAGATGATCTTGGTCGCCTTCATCGACGAGACCGAGGAGGTGCTCGAGCGGCACTCCCGGACCCGGAGGCTGACGACGCTCAGCGAGGAGGGAAGCAAGGTCCTCGCCTTGCTCGTTCGCCAACTGTTCCTCGCCAGCCGCGACTGGTCGCTCGCCCGGCGGATCGGTTCTCCCGACCCCCGCCAACTGCTCGAGTGGCGGGTCGTGGTGCACGCGCTCGAGGAGCTCGCGGATCTGTTCAACGAGACGCTGACCGTGCTCAACGACAATCGCTCGAAGCTTGCAGGGACCGAAGTGACGCTCATCGAGCTGCTTCCGCGTCTCAAAGAGCACCTGAAGGAGGTCGTGGACGCACTGATGCGTCCGTCCCTCGACCGCGCGTGCGAGGTCTACCAGGACTCGATCAACCTGTGGCGTGCGAGTACCGAGGCCGCCGATCGGTTGAAGGGGGTCGCCCGGAAGAACGGCGTCTATCGGGCGACGGTCGCGCTCGGACGCGGGGCCAGCTGCCTCTCCGTCCTCGCCGAGATGGCGATCGACCGCGCGGTCTCGACCGGTCACGAGACGGTGATGGTCGAAGCCGCGTAGGGGGAGTTTATCTTCCCGTCGTAGGGACGGTCGGTACCGGTTCCGTCCTCCCATACGAACGCCATATCCCACCCCCCTCGGTCGAGGAACCGAGGGAAACGTTCGTGTTCGATTCTATCGACGACTGGTTGATCATCGCCGTGGTCGCGGGGATTCTGTTCTACGGGTCGACCAAGATCCCGCAGCTCGCCCGAAGCCTGGGCCGATCGATGGGGGAGTTCAAGCGAGGGCGGCTGGAAGTGGAGCGCGAGTTGAAGGCCGAGCAAGCGGCGCACGACCGAGCGGTCGCCGCGAGCGCACCGACCACCACGGGACCGTCCCACTAGGCGGATCCGCCTCAATCACGGCATGCGAACCTCGGGGCGCACGGGGAGCGACCCCGCAGCAGGAGCAGGGCCCTCGCTCCTCGCACCGAGGAAAGGTTGCCGGTGACGGATGCGGGAACTGCAACGACTCCTCGGCATCCTGGGCGAGGTCCGTCGGCGTCTGATCCGCATCGCCTTCGTGCTCGTTCCGATCTTCGCCTTTCTGATCACCTTCCAACTTCAGTCAACGACCGTCAGCTGGATGGGTCACACCGTCCCGATCGTGTACCCGCAGTTCAACCTGTTCTACAACGTCAGCGCGCAGGCGTTCCGCTGGATGTCGGGGTACATGCTGCCCGCCGGAGTTCAGCTCCTGAACGTCGGGGTCGGCGATTCCGTCCTCATCCAGATGGAGATCGCGCTCCTCCTCACCCTCATCCTCGGGATGCCGTGGATCATCCACGAGGTCGGAGCCTTCCTCGTTCCCGCGCTCCGCAAGAACGAGCGGGAGCTCATCCGAATGATCGGCCTTCCGGCGACCGCTCTGTTCATCCTGGGCACCGCGATCGGCGTCTTCCTCCTCACGCCGTTCACCTTTCTCCTGCTGTTCAAGTACGTCTCGGCGATGGGGCTGGCTCCCGTACTCGGGGTCCAGGATTTCGTTACCTTCGCGCTGCTGTACTCCCTCGCGTTCGGGGTCGTCTTCGAGCTGCCGGTGTTCGTCTACACGCTCACGCGCCTCGGGGTCGTGCGCGCCTCGGCGTGGACCAAGCACTGGCGCGGAGCGGTGCTCGCCTCGCTCCTGTTTGGGATGGTCATCACGCCGGACAACTCGGGGATCACGATGATGCTCATCGCGCTCCCGATGATGGGACTGTACTTCGGCGGGGCGTACTTTGCCGCACGGTACGAGCGCAACCGGGCGCGCGCCCGGCCGCTCCTCCCGGCGGTCGGGGCGGGGTGAGCTAGGTCGATGGCGCTCGCGTCCGACATGGATTGGGTGATCATCCTCGCCGTCGGCGCGTTCCTGCTCTTCGGCACGAAGGGCGCGGGGACGATGCGGACGATCGGTCGGTGGTACGGCCGAGCGATGCGGATGAAGCAACAGATGCTGGGCGAGTTCACGAAAGCGGCCGAAATTTCCCTACCGACCCCGGGCCAGCCGCTCTCCATCCGGAACGCGCTCCTGG
>JBEKEW010000171.1:0-3369 GCA_050013635.1 Thermoplasmata archaeon
GCCCGCGTCGCGCGCGCTCACGTCGGCGAAGGTTCGGCACTGGCCGCGGATCTCCAGGGTGCCCCGGACGACCGTCTCCCCGCCGACCTCCAGCTCCCCGCGGGCGAGCACCCGGTCGGCGGTCAACTTGCCGCCGATCGTCACGAACCCGCGGAGATCGGCCTGCCCCACGTCCACGTCCCCGAGGACCTTCGCCGTGCCGTCCGTTGCCCAGGTCAGAGTGCGTACCGACTCGCGCCGGGTGGTTCCGCGATCGAGGATCTGCCCGGTGAGTGGAAGGGGAGATGCCGCGGCCGGGGCGGGAGCCACGGGAGGTGGAGCGGTGGCGAGAGAGGGCGATGGAGGGACCGGAGGAACCGATGCCGACACGGGACCCTCGCCAGCCTACCGCCCGCGTACCTTCGCCGGGATGCGCAGTCGCCGATGTTGCTGCATGATGCAGAGGTTCTCGTAGACGGTCGCCCCCGCCGCGCGGGCCTTCTGCGCGGCCTCACCGTGCTGGACGCCCAACTGCATCCAGATCGTCGGGGCCTTGCGAGTCAGGGCCTCCTCGACGATCGCGGGTACCTCCTCGCTCTTCCGGAAGATGTCCACGATATCCAACCGGATGTCCGCCGGTATCGCGGTCAGCGACGCGTAGGACTTTTCGCCCAGGACCTCCGTGACGGTCGGGTTCACGGGGATCACCCAGTACCCTTGCGTCTGGAGATAGTGCGCGACCTCGTGGGAGTCCCGCTCGGGCTTCTCCGAGAGCCCGACGATCGCGATCCGATGTGCTTTCGTCAGGATCTCTCGCAGGTGAGCGTCGTCGGAGGCCGCCATTCGGGCGGCGGGAGACGGCGACGGTTCAAGATGCTAACGGAGGGAGCACGGAGGGCCCCTCGGGCCCGTCCCCCTCCGTGGGAGACCGCCTGCGGTCCGTTCACACGGCCTCCGGGCGGTTCCTCCCCGGGCGCATTGGAAACCCCCGATCGGTCGGTCGAGATGGACGCCCACCAGCCGGGGGGCGGCTCGAAGGTGCGGTAGGTGGAGCTGAGGTACGTCGCCAGGGCCACGACGAGCCCGACCAGAACGAGGCCGTAATGGAGCACCAACCCGTCGGTCGTTGAGATGAGCGTCAGATACGCGGCGGCGTCCGTTGCACCGTGCAGCACGGCGATCACCGCGACGTTCCCTCCGGAGTAGCGCATCGCGGCGGCGAACCCGAAGCCGGTCAGGAACAGGGTGGGGAAGATCAGCGGCGCCGCCGCCCCGTAGGTGGTTCCGTAGTAGAGGTGGACCGCCGCGAAGAGGACACTCGTCCAGATCGCGGGGCCGATCCACCCGGGGTTGCGCCCGAGCCAGAAGCCGAAGATCCACCCGCGGAAGATCGTCTCCTCGAACGCCCCGATCACGAACGAGAAGGCCACGAAGAACCAAGGATTCCCCTGCGCCAGCTCGAGTGCGGGATTCGGGCGGTTCAGCAAGGCGAGCGCGGAGGGATCCAGGACCGTGTAGACGACCGTGAGGATGGCGGTCACGACGAGCGCCAGCGCGGCCATCGAGCCGTACCAGCGCAACCCTTCCCAGGTCGCCGAGCGCATCCGGTCGGTGGCATGGCGGAGCGGTCCGGTTCCGACCAAGAGGAGGAACGCGACGATCGGCACCCCGTAGACGACGGCCAGGTCTCCGAGCAGATTGCCGTAGACGACCTGCGACGCGGGCAGCAGCTCCGGGACGAAGTACTGGCTGACGATCGCGAAGGCCGTGATCGCGACGGCGAGAGCGTAGCGGAGCACGGCGCCCGACGCGCTCCGCTCGGTGTGGATCGGGGGCGCGGGAACCGGGGGACCGAGAGCGCCCACGTCGGTGCGCATCGAAGGACGCTACATATCCGTTCGTCGAGCGGGCCACCCCGCGTTAAGGCCGCCGACGGTTCCCGGTGGCGAGCCGCATCTCCATGGACCTGACCGTCCTCGTCAAAGTGACCCCCGATCGAGACACCCTTCGGTTCGACCCCGAACGACGAACGGTCGCGCGCTCCGGAGCACCGTCGTTCCTGAACCCGTTCGATCAGCGCGCGCTGCGGGTCGCGCTCGATCTCCGTCGACCGGGCGAGAAGGTCCATCTGGTGTCGATGGGCCCGCCCGAGATCGCACCCCTCCTCACGGAGACGTACGCGGTGGGCGTCGACCACGTCGTCCTGATCTCCGATGAGGCGCTGGCCGGGTCGGACGCGCTCGTTACGGCGCGGGTACTGGCACGAGCCGTCCAGAGGCTCGGCCGAACGCTCGTGCTCACGGGCGACCGCTCGACGGACGGCGAGAGTGGGGTGATCCCCGGTGCGCTGGCCCCGCTCCTGTGGGCCGCCCCGATCGTCCGCGCGCGTTCGATCCTCCGCTCGGACACGGGGTTCGAGTTCGACGTCACCGCCGACACCGAGGACGGCTGGGCACGGTACCGCGTGAGCGCGCCGTGTTTGATTGCGGTCGGAGAGAAGATCGCGAAGCCGAAGAAGGCGACCCCCGCCGAAGCGGCCACGGTGGCGGGTCGGTCGACCGAGCGGTGGACGATCTCCGACCTCGGCTTCCGAGCACGGGAGGTCGGCCGGGCCGGCTCTCAAACGACGTTGGTCGACGTTTCCTCGGACGCCGCCGTCCGAACGCCCCGGACCTACTCGGGACCGACCCTCCTCGAGGGCATCGGCCGGGCGCGGGAATGGCTCGCCCCGGTTTCCGGCCCGCTTCCCTCCGAAGGAGAGCCGTTCCCGCCGCTCGCCGGCGAGGAAGCGTACGATCGGGAGCTGTTGGTCTTAGCGAGCGGCCCTGACGGGAAGGTGGAACCGATCGCCCTCGAGATCCTCTCGGAGATGCGGCGCCGCCTCCCGGATCACGGGCCCGCGGCTCTCTGGGTCGGTCCCTACCCGACGGTCCGGGACCGGGAGCGACTCGCGTGCGCCGGGGCCATCCGAGGGTACGGTCTGCACGGACCGAGCGATCCGATCGTACCCGAGGTCGCCACGCTGGGTGTCGAGCGGGCGATGGACCGGCGTCCGCATGCCGCGGCGGTGATCCTTCCGAGCACGTTGGCCGGCCGGGAGATCGCCGGCCGTCTATCGGCACGGCGAAGCCTCGGTATCGTCACCGATGCCGAGGAGGTCCACTCGGGGCCGGCCGGACAGCTCCTCTGGACCAAACCGTCGTTCGGCGGCTCCTATCTCGCGACGGTCGTCACGAGCAGCCGACCGAGCATCGTCACATTCCGGCCCCGACGGACCGAACGCACGGGAGCTGTTCCGAACTCCTCCCTCGACTGGATCGGCATCGAGTTCGAGCCCCCGCGCTCCCCGATCCAGAGGATCGACTCCGGGGTCGAGCGCGGAGCGGAGTT
>JBEKEW010000172.1:0-3286 GCA_050013635.1 Thermoplasmata archaeon
GTCGCGAGCGAGGGGATCGATCTGGGGTCGTCGGCCGGATCGACGGGCGGCCAGGACGACTTCGGGCACGAGCTCCTCCGCGAGCGCGGCGTCGGAGCCGAGCTCGCCCGGCGGATCGAGCGGAGGACCGGTATCGAGACCCGCAGTGCCCAGATCGGGCACATCCAACGTGGCGGACCCCCGACCCTCTTCGACCGGATCCTCGCGACGCGCCTCGGGGCGAAGGCCGTCGATCTCGCCCTCGCGGGCCGTTTCGGAGAGGTCGCCGTGCTCCGGGGCGGGGCGCTCACGGGAATACCCCTCTCGGAAGCGACCGGGAGCTCCAAACGGGTCTCGGAGGAGTGGCTCGATCTGATGCGCACCTTCGAGGCATGATCCGATGACCGTACGCGCCCTCTGGTACGATCGGCACACGCTCCATCTGATCGACCAGCGTCGCCTCCCGGGGCACCTGGTCGTTCGCCACCTTCGGACGGTCCAAGGGACCGCCGAGGCGATTCGCACGATGGTCGTCCGGGGGGCCCCCGCGATCGGCGTCGCCGCCGCGTTCGGCATGGCGCTCGCGTCGCGCCAGCGGGGGATGACGGCGCTCCGCGCCGTCGGCATCCTTCGTGCGACCCGGCCCACCGCCTACGATCTCTTCGTGGGCATCGAGACCGTCCGGCGCGCGTGGGCGCGAGGGGAGGACGCCGAGGATGCGGCGGTCGCGTACTGCGCTCGGGTCGTGGCCGAGTGCCGCAAGATCGGGGAGGCCGGCGCCCCCCTCTTCCGGCAGGCCAACAAGGTCCTCACCCACTGCAACGCGGGAGCGCTCGCCACGGTCGAGTGGGGCACGGCGCTCGCGCCGATCCGCGTCGCGCACGACCGCGGCGTTCGGCTGTTCGTCTGGGTCGATGAGACCCGGCCGCTCCTTCAGGGCTCCCGGCTCACCGCATGGGAGCTGACCCAGGAGAAGATCCCCCACGCCGTGATCGCCGACAACGCCGCAGGGTACTATCTGCACAACGGGGACGTCGATGCCGTCATCGTCGGCGCCGACCGGATCGCCCGCAACGGGGACTTCGCGAACAAGATCGGGACGTACGAGAAGGCCGTGGTGGCCCACGAGAACGACGTACCGTTCTACGTCGCCGCCCCGTGGAGCACGTTCGACGCGTCGCGCCCGGACGGTACCACCATCCCGGTGGAGGAGCGCGACGAATCGGAAGTGCTCGAGATCGGAGACCTCCGGATCGCTCCGAAGAAGAGCCGCGCACGGAACCCGGCGTTCGACGTCACTCCGGCGAAGTACGTGACCGGGTTCGTGACGCCGATCGGGGTGATGCGACCGAGCCAGCTCCCGGGGTTCCTGCTGCGGCACGGGGGACGTCCGAAGACCCCAAGTTCGACGTGACGCGCCAACCCCTTATCCGCCGACGGTGCTCCGGCGCGTGATGCCATCCACCGCGCCGGAGAAGCCGGGGCAGGAGATGCACAGCCACCCCACCCTCCTCTCCGATTTCATCCTCGGCAGCCAGGACGGGCTCGTCAACATCCTCGGGATCGTGCTCGGCCTCGCCGCGACCGGCCAGGGCCGTTTCATCATCCTCGTGGCGGCGTTCGCAGCGCTCGCCGCCGAGTCGGTCTCGATGGGGGCGGTGGCGTACACCTCGACCCGGGCCCGACGCGCGGTCTACCTCGCCGAGCAGAAGCGGGAGGTGTGGGAGATGGAGCACGTTCCCGCCATCGAACGCGAGGAGGTCCGCGAGATCCTGACCGCGTGGGACTTCGAGGGCGGGGATCTCGAGTCGATGCTCGAGCTGATCGTCTCCAAGCCGAAGATGATGCTCGACCTGATGATGGCGTTCGAGCTGCACATCTCGCCGGTCGAGGCCGGCCAGCCCGGGCGCAGTGCCTCCGTGGTCCTCCTCGCCTGCCTGGTCGGGTCGATCATCCCCCTCCTGCCGTTCCTGGTGGGGGCGCAGTTGCCGATCCAGACCGCCGCGATCATCGCGATCGTGCTCAGCGCGATGACGCTGTTCTTCGTCGGATGGTATGAGGCCCGAACGACGGTCGGATCGGTCTGGAAGAGCGGGACCCGGATGCTGCTCATCGGCCTCGCGGCCGGCGCGGCGGGGTTCCTCGCGGGCTACTTCCTGAACATCTTCGCTCCGGGAACCGGATAGAGGCAGGTCGAGCCGCCGGCACGGACGCGGGGTCGTCCGGCGCGTAGCCGATCTTGGCCTTGGAGGGTCGAACCGAGCGATCGCCGTGGGCCCGCTCCTCCTCGTCCCTCCGATCCCGCATGCGCAGGGTGAGGGACAGCGTCCCCTCCGGCCGACACCCGTCCCGGATCTTCGGCCCGTAGTCGCGGTCGGCCGGGGCGTCCACGAGGTCGGTCACCGGGGCCCTTTCGTTCATCGCTGCGGGCACGGGGTGACCGACGCGCGGGGGGTCGGCGGGGCGTGATCGACCGGCGCGGAATGGCCGCGTCAGGCGGACGGCGCCGGGTGCCCTCGGATCCGGGCGGCTTCGGCATCGAGGAACGGCTCGACAGTAAGCAGGGGCCGGTCCAGCCCCTCGTAGGCGGGCAGCCCGAGCATGTCCGTCAGGAGCCAGCGGACCTCGTAGACATACAACAGCGACGAGCCCACCCCTTCGATCGCCGCCGCGAGCCGTACCGAATTGCGGGGCGACAATCGCCAGTACCGTGGTCGCTGACCGAGGGCGGCGAACATGCGGTCCGTCAGATCGCGATACCGCCAGCGGTGGGGGCCACCGACCTGGATGTTCCGCGAGCCCGGGCGCTCGGCCTCGACGCGCAGGATGCGGGCCAGATCCGGGACCGCGAGAGGGCTCACGTGATACTCCCCGTCCCCGAAGAGCGGGAAGCAACGATACCGGCGCATCTGCCTCAGCATCACCGTAAGGAGGTTGTCCCGAGGGCCGAAGAGCATCGTGGGCCTCACGATCACGTGGGAGATCCCACTCGCCTCCAGGGCCCGGTCGAACGTCCGCCGCAGCGAGAGATACGGCAGCGTGCGTTCCATCTCGGGCGGAGCGTCGGGGACACTGACGTGGACAAACCTCGGGGTGCCGCGGCGACGTGCTGCCTCGAGTAGTCGCAACAGGCCGCGGGAGAGGGGTTCGAAGCGGCGATCCCGGCCCGGCCGGTACCACGCGAGAGTGAGCACCAGATCGACGCCCTCCAGCGCCGCATCCCAGTCGGCGAGCTGGCCGACGTCCTCTTGGACCCATTCGACGCCCGCCCGCCCCTCCGCCGCCGTAGGATGGCGATGCACCGAAC
>JBEKEW010000173.1:0-3265 GCA_050013635.1 Thermoplasmata archaeon
GAAGCTGTAGTACGACGGCTGCTTCTTCCACCAGGCCCAGAAGTCGCTCTCGGGGTAATCCTCCCCGAGCTCGCCGGCCGCGGCGGCTCGGTAGTGGCCGACAAACTCCTCGTACGCCCGTCGATCCGCTTCGCTCGCGGGCACCGGGGGAACCCGATCCGGCGCGGCGGTCCCGCATGCGGGGCAGCTCGTCGCCTCGACGGGAATCGCTGCGTCGCAGCTCGGGCAGGGGGCGGGCGCAACCTCGAACCACGCCCCGCACCGGGGGCACGTCTCTTCTCCGGCCGAAAGCAGCGTCCCGCATTCCCCGCACTCCCGTGCGGGCTCCTCGCGTCGCCGGCGTAGGACGAGCAGGAGGAGGAAGATCGCGACGACCACCGCGGCTCCGATCGCGACATAGATCCAAGGAATCGCGGCGGACGTGGCGGACGACCCTCCCGCCAGCGAGAAGGTCCCGGCCAGACCGTAGACCGGGGCGGATGCTGTGTTGTACGTCGCTTGGAGGGAGAGGACGTACACGGTTCCGGCCAGCAGTCGAGCGGAGGAGAAGGTCAGGTTGAACGCACCCGCTGAGGCGTTCGTCTCCGCCAGTACGAACGAGCTCCCGTTCCCGGTGGGCGTGGCCACCAGCTCGATCAGCGCCCTTCCGGAGCCGTTGAAGGAGATCGTGCCGCCGCTCGAATAGCTCGAGTCGGCCTGTAGGCTCGAAGGATACGGCTCGAACGTTACGATGCGAACCTGCGAGGGCTGGATCTGAATGGGGGCGGTGCCGTCGACCGAACCTCCGCCGGAGGGAACGAGACCTCCGTTCCACGTGAACGCGGCCAGGAGGGACGCCGATATGGATCCGACTTCCCCCACGATCGATTCCTGGACCGTCCACGAGAAATTCACCCAGTACGTTTCCCCGGGAGGTAGGGAGACGTTCACGAGCGGCTGCGTCGCGATCGACGTCGATGGTCCCGGTGGCGGTGCGACGTAGAGGAGGCCCGCCGACAAGTTGGCAGTGGGCGCGGTTCCTTCGTTGAGCAGTTCGACATCAACACCGAGGACCTGTCCGATTCGAGCCGAGGAGGCGGGGTCGACCCCGTTCGCCGTGATCAGGAGCACGACGATCACGAGCTCTGCGGTCGCTGCGACCAGCGAGAAGTTGCCGGGGAGTTCCCTGACAGGAGCGGAGGCCGTGTTGTACGTCGCACTCAACAGGAACGAGTAGAGTACGCCCGTCCGCAACGCGGACGAGTTGAATGTGAGGGTGAAGGGGCCGGGGGAGGAATTGGTGATGGCTAGCTGGAGTGCGGGGCCACCGGCCAGCGGATGGGCGATGAGGGCAATGTTCGCAAGGCCCGTGCCGTTGAAGGCGATCGTCCCGTTTCTCGTGTACGAGGTGTCGGGGCGGAGCTGAGCCGGATATGTCCTGAAGGTTGCTATCTGGACATATGAGGGAAGGATACGGATGGCGGTGAAGTTCCCGGTAAGCCCGCCGTCGCCGACTCCGAGCCCTCCATTCCAACCGACCAAGATGAAGAGCATCGTGGAGATCGTTCCGGCGTCCCCCACTACCGATTCTGAAACGTTCCAGAAGAGGCCGATCGAGTAGGACCCATTGGCGGGGACACTTGCGTTCATGTACGGGATCAACGCCACCCGGATGCCTCCGCCCCCGTTCGGGACGTACGTCAAGCTGGCTCCGATGCTGTCGATCGGTGCGGTGCCCGAGTTCACGAGAGGAACTTCGACCCCGATCGTCTGGCCTATATGGACCTCCGCGCCGGACGGCGAGCCGTCCACGGTGAAGGAAATGGTGCCGATGGAGAGTTCGGCAGTGTATTGTGGGAAGCTGGTCGTGAGGGCACGGTCGGCCGAGCCGTTCGCGAGGCCACCGGGATATGGGGTGAGCGAGAATGCGAACGACTGGGTCGTGACGTTGGGGATCGGTGGAGCGATCTCGATGTTGTACGAACCAAGGAAGATGCCCGACGGGAGCGCGGCCTGCGTGAGGTTGTCCGAGGCGAGCAACAGATACCCAACCCCTGCTTCCGGCCCTCCTGCCGAGGTCACCCCGTACGACGGGATGCCGTGGCTTGCGTCCCAGTACTGCACGTACCCCCAGAGGATGGAGCCGCTACCGCTGAGGTTGTTGAGTGCGTTGACGGTCCCATTGGTGCCACCGCTGGTTGCATAGAACGCGCTCACGCGGGCCCCGGCGACCGGGATGTTCCCATGGCCTACGACCGGAAACGCAGCCCACCGGAACAGGTACGCGTTGCTGGTCGAGTCTGGAAGAATCGCCGAAGTCGCAGACGGGCCGGGGTACGGCGAGGGGACGATCAAGTTCGCGAGACGAGCCGTCGCTCCGTTTAGGAGGAGAAGTTTGTTCGAGTCCCATGGGTACGGAGGGGCTTGTGAGACCGGGGAGCTTGGTAGAGAGTTCCAAGTGAGCCATATGGTCGAGTCGATCCCCGTTACTCTACTGTTCGGGTCCGCTGCGAACAAGTTGTAGTCGAGGAGAGGGTAGAGGATCACCTGTACCATGCTGATGTTGACGGAGCCCGTCGTGGCGGCTCCAAATGTCACAGAGATTCTCGAGGCTCCTGAATCAGGGAACGAGCCCGTGAGATTCAGGTAGTTCAGCATCCCGCCCGAGTCAATCGCTGTGATCAAGGCTGGCGAGAGAGAAATCAACGCTTGTGAGGCAAGGCCCGAAGGGAAGTCCATCGCGCCCAGAGGGAATACGCTGCCATTGTAAGTCACGGAAACCTGAGTGGCGGGAGTTGCCGGATGAGGGGCGAAGCTAACCGACAGCGCCCCAGAGAGCACCCCGTCCGGGTACAGCCAATCTTCGAGCAGGCTGAGAGAGTCGGTTGGTGTCTCGAACGAGCCCAGCGTCCTACCGGTGGTAGGATTCAGCTGAAATGCCGTCGTGTCGGATAGCGGGACGGGCCCGGGCATTCCGTTCGTAAGCGTGTCGTCCGCGTAGGTGTCCGTGCTGCTGCTGTTGAGGAGGACGAGCTGAGCACCCGCCCGCACGGATAGCGCCGCGGCGTACGAAGTGTCGGCTACGATCGTCGGTCCGAGGGCTTGGTACTGGGTGCTGCCCGCGGCAGGGTTTGCTTCAATCACCGAATCGTTCAGAGTCAGAGCCGCGCTCGGTCCGAAGATATCGATCCAGCCCGGGAACTCGAAGGACGAGTTCCAGGCGTTCATCCGACCGGTCACGTTCAGGTCGAGCTTGAGGTACGGATCGGCGAGGGTGGCATCGGTC
>JBEKEW010000174.1:0-3244 GCA_050013635.1 Thermoplasmata archaeon
GAGGAGTCCCTTCACGAGGCGTTCGGCGACGACCCCGCGGTCGGAGAGACGGGCGAGCAGCTCCCCATCGGTCCACGAGAACAGGGTCCGGGCCGACGCCGGGTATCCGTCGGATCGCTCGACGGCGGCCTGCGCCATCAACTCCGCGGCTCGGACCGTCTTGTGGTAGTAGACGGTGGCGTACATCAGAGCTCGACCGACCAGGAACCCTTCGACGGCCATTCGACCCTTCTCCGCGAAGGCGATGCGGTCGCGATGGGCGCGGATCGTATCGAGGAGGCGGACCGAATCGATCGCTCCGTGGGCGACCCCGGTGTAGTGGGCGTCGCGCTGGAGGTAGTCGATCCGATCGGCGTCGACGGCGCTGTGCAGCATCGAGCGCAGGAGGGCGTGACGCTCGCGACTCCGCGGCGGGTCGACGAGATCCGCGATCTCGCGGGGATGGAACCCGAACGCCTCCAAGGTCCGCGGGACCGTGATCGCGTCCCGGTCCTCGACCACCCCGGGGATCTCCGAACCGACGATCCGTGCACGCGAGACGGCCTCGTGACCGTGCCCCAGAACCTCCCGCATCGACGGTTCCAAGGTGTGGGAGAACGGCGGGTGGCCGAGATCGTGCAGCAGGCCTCCGACCATCGCGAGCTCGGCCGATCCGGCGTCGAGGGCCAGGTGACGGCCCATCTCACGGGCGACCCAGTAGGCGCCGAGCGAATGTTCGAGACGGGTATGGTTCGCCCCGGGGAAGACGAGGTGGGCGAAGCCGGTCTGATGGATGCCCCACAGCCGCTGGAACTCGCGGGTACCGACGAGCGCGAGCGCGACACCTTCGAGCTCGATCTGTCCGTGGATCGGGTCGAAGATCGACTTCTGAGGGCGGGGGGGTCGCGGCGTCACGGCCCCCCGCAGGCCGGCCGAGGCAAAAGCGGCTGCGTCGCGCCGCCCGTCGCTCCGGGACAGGCAGCGCATCCCAACGGATGCGAACTCCCGGATCGGGAACCGGCCTCCGACCTCGGGATCGCGCGAGGTCCGACCCTCGACCGAAGAGCCGGGGGAATCCCCAGCACAGGAACCGATTCGGACCGGATCCGAGGGTGGGCTTCAGCCCTTTACGTCGCTTCCGCCGGCCGCGGGCGGCGTTTCCTACGGTTGAGAAGCTATTTATCGCACGGACCCGCGTTTTGTCCTACGATGCCCGGGGGAGCCGTTGTCGTTGAGCCGTCCGGCCCGGGCGATCGAGGGCCGGCGCGAACCGCGTTCGTGCACGCTCGTTCGCTCTCCGAGCGCGGCGCCTACGCCGAGGCGATCGCGGAGTACCAGGCCGGACTCCGCCTCGCTCCCAACGATCGCGCCGGGCTCATGGGGATCGCCGAAACGTTCCGGCTCGCCGGGGATCCGGCCGCTTCCGTCCGCGTCTGCGACTCCCTTCTTGCACGGACTCCGGACGATCTCGCGGTCTGGCGCGCCCGCGCGGAGGCGTACCGCGTTCTGGGCAACCCTCCGGAACTGTTGTATTCCCTGACGGCGATCGTCCGCCTCGACCCCTCCGACCGCGCCGCCCAGATCGAGAAGTCCGAGGTCCAGGAGATCGTCGGGGAGCTCCGGCCTGCGTACGAGACGCTGGACGGCGTCCTGCGGACCGAAGGCCCCGATGCTCGTGATCCCGACCTGTACGTGCGCCTCGGCGATCTCGCCGCTCGGCTCTCGCTCGTCGAAGAGGCCGAAGCGGCGTACCGTCAAGCCCTGGAGCTCGATCCCCAGCGGGCGCGCGACGTGACGGCACGCCGGGTCCGTTTGTTGATGGAAACCGGACGACCCGATCTCGCCCTCGAGAGCCTCAACGCGGGGCTGCCTCCGGGCGATGCAGGGTCGAAGGACGATACCCTGCTGCTCCTGCGGGCGGAGATCCTTTCCAAAGTGGAACGCCCGGCAGAAGCGCGGGCGGTGTACGAACAGATCCTGCGCAAGGACCCGAGTTCCGCGGTGGCGATCGCGGGAACGGCGTGCTCCCTCATGGAAGAGGGGAAGCACTCCGAGGCGCGCGATCTCCTGAGGAGCTCGCTCGGACGCCTCCCTCGTGACGAGCGCCTCGTGCTCCTCCTGGCGGAGGCCGAGAGCGGGCTCGGGAACCTCGACGACGCTGCGTCCGAAGTTCACCGCGCCCTGGAAGTGCTTCCCAACTCGGGGCCGCTGTGGGTCCGGTCGGGAGAACTCGGGATCGCGCGGGAGGACTGGGAAGGGGCCGCCGCCGCCTACGCGCGTGCGATCGAGCTGGACCCGGGCGACGCATCGACCCTCCTGCGCGCCGGATTCGTCGCCGAGCGCCGAGGCCAGTCGGCCGACGCCCTCGCCCTCTACGAGCGCGCCGTTCAGATCGCGCCGCACGACGCGAACACATGGAGCCGGCGAGGGATCGCATTGCTTGCGGCGCGTCAACCGGACCTGGCGCTGGAAAGCTTCGAACGCGCGCTCCAGATCGACCCGGAGTCCGACGCGGCGAAGGAGGGCAGGAAGGCCGCCGGGCAGAAGCGGCGCGAGCTCGCCATCGATCGGCAGGGCCTCGCCGCCCTGCGGCTCGAGGCCCAGCTCGGGCGCCCGGTCACCAAGAACGACCTGTTCGTTTCGTTGCGCGTGCCGTTCGAACTGCTCGACCCGGTCCTCGCCGCGATGGGACGGACCCCGAGGATTGACGTCTACCGCCTCCCCGCGGGGGAGCTCGCGGAGCTGGAGGCCGGATCGGCGTGCCTGGTCGCGACCGCATTGGAACGTTGGCCGGGAGGGATCGAGCAGGGCGCGCTCACGCTCGCGGACGTCGCTTCCTTGAGCCCCTCCGAGACCTCGCTCGATCAGGTCCAACGGCTGTTCGGATATCTCGATGCGGTGCTTCGCCTCGACATCCGGCCCGAGAACCTCGAGCTGACCCCCGATGTCGAGGAGCTGGCGCGCGAAGCGATGGGCGCCGGGCGCGACGATCGGACGCTCTTCCAGCTCGTGCGCGATCTGAAGATCGGCGTCTTCAAGGCCCGCCTCATCCAGGCGGTCGAACGTGCCGGAGGTGCCGCCCACGCTCCGTTGCCGGCCCTTTCGCTCCGGGGCGGCTCTGTCGCACCGGCAGGGGGCCCCCTCCCGGTCTCCGGATCTCTCCTTCCGGTCGAACCCCACTTCTTCCCGAACGATGAGACCCCCGGGTTCGTGACCGCGGGGCCAGGGTCGGCGGACGGCCACTCGTCCCCGTACCTGTCCGAGG
>JBEKEW010000175.1:0-3244 GCA_050013635.1 Thermoplasmata archaeon
GTACCGACGACGCACGGCACGCCGAGCTCGCGGGAAACGATCGCGGCGTGGCAGGTCATCCCGCCCTCGTCGGTGACGATCGCCGCCGCGTGGGCCATCGCCGGCACCATGTCCGGCGTCGTCATCGAGGTGACGAGAACCTCGCCGGGCAGGAGCTTGTCCATGTCGGCGGCTCCGTGGAGGATGCGGGCGACCCCGCTCGCGATCCCCGGGCTCGCTCCGAACCCACGGAGGATCGCCGCCTGGGCGTCGGGGCCACCCTCCGTCTCGCCCACCTCTGCCCGCGCGGGCGACGGGGTCTTCGAAGGCCCGGTGCCGCGCGCCTCCTGGTTCGGGATCGTGGTGACGGGACGCGCCTGGACGATATAGAGAGCATGGGCGTCGGCGCACCACTCGACGTCCATCGGACGCCGGTAGTGGGATTCGATCACTCGAGCGAGCGAGGCCAGGCGCAGGATCCGTTCGTCCGAGAGCTTCTGGGCGCTCTGCTCCACCGCCGGGACGTCCTCGTGCCGGTTGCCGCCCCCGTCGGCCCGCACGATGCGGATCCGCTGTTCGGAGATCAGCTTCTGAACGACCTGCTGCGTGACCCCGTCGATGACATAGTGGTCGGGCGTGACCTCCCCGCCCACGATCGCCTCGCCGAGCCCCCAGCCGGCTTCGATGATCATGTGATTCTCGCCGGTGTTCGGGTCGCGGGTGAAGAGGATGCCGCTGACGGTCGAATCGACCATCTTCTGGATGAGGACCGCGAGCTTCACGTCCGCGTGCTCGAACCCCTTGCGGGCGCGGTAGGCGATCACGCGCGGCGTGAAGACCGAGCTCCAGCACCGGCGGATCGCGCTCAGGATCGCCTCCGTGCCTCCGACGTTGAGGTAGGTGTCCTGCAGGCCGGCGAACGAAGCCCCTTCCAGGTCCTCGGCGGTCGCGCTCGAGCGGACGGCGGAGAAGCGCACCGAGTGCTCGCGGGCGAACGTCTCGTACGCCTCAACGATCTCCCGGCGGAGTTCCGCGGGAAACTCGGTCCGGTCGAACGCGGCTCGGATGCGTTTGGAGGCGGCATCGACGTTCTCCGACTTGGAGACGTCGAGCGAACCGAGCGCGGTCGCGATCTCGAGGCGGAGCGTGGGGATCGCCACGAACGTAGCGTACGCGTCGGTCGTGACCACGATGCCCGGCGGCACCGGGAGCCCTTCGCGCACGACCTCCCCGAGCTTGCTCGCCTTTCCGCCGACGAGGGCGTGGTCGCGTTCCGAGACGTCCCCGAGAGGGACGATGTTCCTCACGGGTCCTCCGCGGAGGGTGCCCGAACGAGATGGAAGGCGACGAGGTCGTCCTGAGGCGAGTACGGGTGCACCGTGTGCTGGTCGAGCAAACTCCACTGCGCGCGGCCCCCGATGCGATCCACCAGTTCCTCCGCGCGAAGCTCCGCCCCGCCCCGGGCCGTCACTTCGTAGTAGTGCACGGCCCCGCCGGGACGGACGATCGTTCCAACCGAGGTTAGATACTTAATCCCTTCGCGGGGGAGATTCAGGATCACGCGATCGGCGGGCTCGGCCGAAGAGAGGAACTCGCCGACGTCGGCCTCGACCGGGTCGACCCGGTCCGCGAAGGCGTACCGCGACAGGGTCGAGCGTAGGAGCGCGATCGCGGCGGGATTCGAGTCCACGGCCGTGATGCGGCGCGCGCGCCCGTCTCGGGCGACCGTCACCGCGAACGGGCCGACTCCGCAGCAGAGATCATCGATCTCCTCCCCGACTCCGACGCGGTCGGCCACGCGCGCATGCTCGCGCGCAAGGCGGGGGGAGAAGTACGCCTGCTCGAGGTCGACGGCGAAGGCGATCCCGTTCTCGCGGTGGATCGTCCGGAAATCCCCCGCGCCGGCGAGCCGCACGAGGGCGCGGCGACGCTCCGGCCCGTGGACCCCGTGGTCCGCCCCGGCGATCCGGGCCCGCGGAACGAACCGCAGCAGGGCCTCTCCGATGACGTGTCCCCGGGTCTCGAGCTCGGGAGGGATGCGGATCAAGACGACGTCCCCTACGACATCGAACGAGCGCGGAAGGGCCTCCTTCTCCTCCGCCGGCAGATCGACCAAATCGCGATACTCGTGGACATGGGGCGCCGCGAACGGCTCGAACTCCCGTTCGGAGATCTCGCCGAGGCCGGAAGGCACCTCGACCCGTTCGACCAGGGGGAGTGCGATTCGTTCCCCCTCCCGCCGGATCCGCAGATCCGGTCGCAGGGCTCCGATCCGCGCCAGCACGAGGCGGGCGCCCTCGGCGTCCGCCCGGGGAACCACGAGCGCGCGGCTCCTCATCGCGCAGGCCCGTCCGATCCTTCGAAGAGCAGGGCGAGGACCTCTCGTCCCGACCGGGTGCCGAGGACCCCCGCGGCTGCACTGGCCTCCCCGAACTTCGGTCGGTCGGGTCCTCCCGGCGTCGGCGCGATCCCCGCGCCGAACAGGAGGAGCGGGACCGGGTCGTCCGAGTGTCCCTTCAGGATCGACGGGGTCGCATGATCGGCGGTGACCGCGACGCGGACCCGGCCGAGGTCGAGCCCCTCCAGGAACGGGCCGAAGAACGATCGGTCGATCGCCTCGACGATCTCCTGCTTGAGGCGTGCGTTCCCGTCGTGGCCCGGCTCATCGGGTCCCTTGAGATGCACGTAGACGAACGGGAACAGCTCGAGGGCCGCTCGGGTCGCGGCCGCCCGTTCCCGGTACCCTTCGTCCCGGTCGGGACCCATGGGTCCCAGGTAGCGGTCGTCCAGCTGGAGCACGCGCGCGATCCCCCGTTCTACGGGCATCTCGGTGACGGCGGCCCCTTCACGGCCGTACTTGATCGCAAACGGTGGTGGTGGCGTGGCGGCCGGCGATCCGGCGTTCCGCAGGAGGAGCGCGTTCGCGACCGGCGTGCCAGCGAGCGCCCGTCGTACGTTCACCGCGTCGCCCTCCAGCGCGGTTCGAGCCCGCGCGAGGAAGAGGTTCGTGGCGTGGGCGGTGCGCGCCGCCGCCGGCGAGCGATCGAGGGGCTCGACGACCGGCACGCGGGGGTCGGTGGACCTGCGTGCCCGGCCCATGCCGCCGATCTTCTCGTAGAACGGATCGGCGTTCGAGACCTCCGAGGAGAGCGGGCCCCCGTGCGCGGCCCTCAGCCAGAGCACTCCGCGGTGGCCTACCGTCGCGCGCACCTCGGCCCGTATCCCCTCGTCGGCGAGGAGGTCCCGGGTCGTGAGCATGCGGGCG
>JBEKEW010000176.1:0-3241 GCA_050013635.1 Thermoplasmata archaeon
TCAACGCGACCTTCAGTGGCCAGCTCCCGCCCCGGGGAAACATCGCGTTCGTTTCCCAGAGCGGGGCCCTATGCGCGGGGATCCTGCAGTACGGGATCTCCGAGCGGATCGGGTTCTCCCGGTTCGTCTCGATGGGGAACCGAGCCGGCGTGGACGAGAACGATCTCCTCCGTTCGCTGAAGGACGATGACGCGACCAAGGTGATCCTCCTCTACGTCGAGAGCCTGGCCGACGGACGGCGCTTCCTGGAGACGGCGAAAGAGATCACCGAGACCAAACCGGTCCTGGTCATCAAGAGCGGCCGCAGCCCGGCGGGAGAGCGGGCCGTCCTCAGCCACACCGGCTCGCTGGCCCAATCGAGCCACGACCGGCTGTACGACGCCCTCTTCGCCCAAGCGGGAGTGATACGCTCGGAGACGATCGGGGATCTGTTCCGGGCCGCGAAGGTCTTCACGACCGGCGCTCGCCTGAACGGGCCCCGCCTCGTCATCCTGACCAACTCGGGCGGTCCCGGGATCGTCGCGGCGGACGCATGCGCCCGCAACCACCTCGATCTCCCGGTGTTGGGACCGCGCCTGCAACGCTCCCTGGCACCCCTTCTCACCCCGTCGGCCACCCTGGCCAACCCACTCGACGTGACGGCGGACCCGAAGCCCGAGCAGTTCCGACGCTTCGTCCGGATCCTATTGGCCTCCCCGGAAGTCGACGGCACCCTCGTGATTACAACCCCGTTCAACCCGGCGTGGGCCTCCGCGGTCGCGAACGCGATCCTCGAGGGCCGTGGGCGTTCGAAGAAGCCGGTCGTGGCCTGCTTGTTCGGTCTGACCGATCTCTCCCGTGCGGTCGGGATCCTCGAAGACCATGGTGTGCCCACGTTCACTTTCCCCGAGGAGGCGATCCAAGGGCTCGGGAACCTGCAGCGGTACCACGCATGGCGGGTGCGCCGAAGAACGAAGGTGAGGCGGTTCGACGTGGACGACCGCCGTGCCCGTTCGCTCATTCGCGCCGCGCGGCGGCGGAGGGAGACCGTGCTTCCGGAGTACGCCGCCCGCTCGCTGCTCGAGGCCTACGGGATCCCGTTCCCCGCCCATGCGAGCGCCGGATCGCGAGCCGAGGCCCTTCGGCTCGCGGAACAGGTGGGGTACCCGCTGGTGCTCAAGGCGGCCTCCCCGGATATCTCCCACAAGACCGATGTCGGCGCGGTCGCCCTCCACATCGGAGATGCCGAGGCGCTCGGACGGGCGTGGGACCGGATGGAGCGGGCGCTCGCGGCGAACGCTCCGACCGCGCGGATCGAGGGGTTCGAGATTCAAGAGGAGGTCGCCACGGGCAAAGAGGTCCTGGTCGGTGGCCAGCGGGATCCCAACTTCGGTCCGATGCTCGTGTTCGGCATGGGGGGGATCTACGTCGAGGTCCTCCAAGATGTGACCTTCCGGCTCGCCCCGATCGTGCCGCTCTCGGCCGAGAACATGGTCGCCTCGATCCGGTCCTTCCCGCTGCTATGCGGGGTACGAGGAGAAGCTCCGAGCGATCTTCCGGCGCTCTACGAAACGCTGGAGCGGATCTCCCAGCTGGTCGTGGACCTCCCCGAGGTCGTGGAGCTCGACATCAACCCGCTGATCGTGCGGGCCCAGGGAGAGGGAGCCGTCGCCGTGGACGCGCGGGTCGTACTCGCTCGGACTTCCACAAGGGCGCGTCGGTCTTCACCCTCTCGATGAGCATCGAGGCGGCCTCGAACGCGGACTGCCGGTGGGCGCTCGCCGTCCCGACGATCACCGACGGTTCGCCGGCCCGGACGATCCCGATCCGGTGCCAGAGGACCACGCGCGCGGCGCCGTACCGCCGTCGCGCCTCCACCTCCCAGGCACGCAAGGTCCGCAGGGCCATCGCCCGGTGGGATTCGTACTCGAGCGCACGCACGGTCCCATGACGGGTGCGATCGGGCCGAACCCGGCCCACAAACAGTACGATCCCGCCGAGGCCTGCGGCGCTGAGCTCCTTCAGCGCTCGCGCCGCCGACAGAGGCCGGGTGGAGAGTCGCACCGACACCCGTCTATCCCCCGCTGTACGGTGGATGGATCGCGAATTCGTCGCCCGGCCGGATGCGTGCGGTCCACCCGTGCACGTACTCGCCGTTCCGGGCGAAGCGGCAGCTCGTGAGGATCCCGGCGAGGCGCGGGTAATCCCGGCCGAGGAGGACGACGACCTCGCGAACGTTCGATACGCTCGTCGGCAGATCGAGGTCGATCCGGGACCGGCCGACGGCCTCCCGCGCGGTCGAGAACAGGAGGACCTTGAGACGTCGAGACACGGCAGATACGAACCCGGCACCGAGACTAATCGTTATCCATCCTTCCGTGAGGCAGGGTTCACGAACGGCTTAATTAGAATCGTCCACTCCATCGATCCTGTGCCCGAAATCTCCCTGCGCGTGGGCGGCGAAGCCGGAGATGGAATCGCTTCGATCGGGGAAGCGTTCTGTCGATCCTTCTCCCGCATGGGGCTGCACGTCTTCGGTCTTAACGCGTATCAGTCGGTGATCCGCGGCGGCCATGTCTGGTTCCAGGCGCGCACCTCGTCCGAACGTCCGTATTCCCAGGGCGACGGCATCGACCTCCTGTACTGCTTGAACCGGGAAACGTTCGACATCCATGCCCCCTTCCTCCGCCCCGGCGCGACGGTGATCTTCGATCCGGAGAAGTTCAAGATCGCGTACTCGGAAATGCCTCCCGGGACCACCGTCCTCGCCGTCCCCACGATGACGCTCGCGCGCAAGTACACGACCCAGCCGATCCTCCAGAACGCCGTCGGACTCGGTGTCGCGGCGCACACCGCGGGCATTCCCCTCGAGGTGCTGCAAGGCGTCCTGACCGACTCCTTCGGGAAGAAGGTTGGAGACGTGGTCCGCTGGAACATCGGAGCGAGCGCCGACGGGTACCAGTTCGCCCAGCAGCACGGTTCGGTCAGCGACCGGGCGGTGCGCCCGGGAGGGACCCCGAAACTCCTCATGACCGGAAACCAGGCGGTCGCACTCGGAGCGGCCGCCGCCGGTTGCAAGCTGCTCGCCCAATACCCGATGACCCCCGCGACGTCGATCATGCATTGGCTGGCCGCCCACGCCCGCGATCTCGGGATCGTGGTCAAGCAGGCCGAGGACGAGCTCGCGGCGATCAACATGGCGATCGGTGCGTCGTTTGCCGGCGTCCGCGCCATGACCGCGACCAGCGGCGGGGGGGGGGGG
>JBEKEW010000177.1:0-3212 GCA_050013635.1 Thermoplasmata archaeon
GAACCCGGCTACTGGGAACTTCACGATCGCCGCGGCCGCGGTCACTCGAACCGTGACGTTCTCCCAGTTCACCCTCACGGTGACGTTCACCGAGAGTGGCTTGCCGTCGGGAACCCGCTGGTACTTCAACGTGACCGGGCAGACCTCGGTCAGCTCGACGACGACGACCGCGTCGATCAACCTGGTCAACGGGACGTACAGCTATCTCGTGGCGCCCTCGATCAAGACGTACGCCACGTATCCCGTGCATGGCACGTTCACGGTGGCGGGCTCGGCGATCGCGCTGTCGGGCACGTTCTCCGCGGTGAGCTTCATCATCGCCTTCACCGAGACGGGCCTTCCCGTGCACACGAAGTGGTTCGTGAACGTGACGGGTCAGAGCTCGGTGAGCTCGACCACGACCACGCTCAACGTCTCGGTCGTGAACGGCACCTACACGTACGGGATTGCCGCGGCGAACGGGTACACTCCCTCGCCCCTGAGCGGGATCCTCTCGATCTCGGGTGCGGGGACCGCGATCCCGGTGACGTTCAGCGTGACGGTGCTGACGTTCCACGCGGTGGGCTCGCTGCCATCGAGCTGGACCGTGAGGCTCAACAGTTCCTTCACGAACGTCTCGAAGACCGCCACCGGCTCGGCGTACGTGAACTTCACGACCCCGGCCGGGGTCACGTACTTCTACGCCATCGTGGTCGCATCGCCGTACACGGCGACGCCCCAGAACGGCATCGTAGTGCTTGTGGCGAGTGCAACCGTGAACATCACGATGCACCGTGGGTCCGCGCCCGCGACGTTCAGCCTGACGTTCAATGAGGCGGGCCTCGCGGCGGGCGTGGTGTGGTCGGTGACCGTGAACGGGACCGGTCTGAACACCGTTCAAACGAGCAGTGCCTCGAGCCAAACGTTCGTCGGCTTGGTCTCGGGCGGGTCGTATGCCTATGCGGTGAGCGCGGCGACGTACACGGCGACCCCGTCGAGCGGGACCGTCCTCGCGAACGCGAACCAGACGGTGTCGATCACCTTCG
The DNA here is from genome assembly GCA_050013635.1 of Thermoplasmata archaeon. Lineage (GTDB taxonomy): Archaea > Thermoplasmatota > Thermoplasmata > Lutacidiplasmatales > UBA184 > Lutacidiplasma. The sequence goes on from JBEKEW010000177.1 coordinate 1,026, forward strand.
TGACGGTGTACTACCCCGTCACGTTCAACCCGCACGGGCTCGGCGTCAACAGCTGGACGGTGACCCTCAACGGAGTGGCGAAGACCGCCTCGGGTCAGATCGTCTTCAGCGAGCCGCTGGGATTCTACACCTACACGGTGAGCGCACCGAGCGGTTACTCGGCGAGCCCGTCGTCCGGCACGGTCCACGTGACGAGCTCCGCCGGAGTGACGACGACCGTGACGCTCGCGGCCCTGACGCCGTACGTCCTGTCGTTCTCGGAGTCCGGCCTGACCGCCGGGGCGAGCTGGACGGTGGTCGTCAATGGGGTCTCCCTCACGGGGACATCCTCGACGCAGGGGATGTCGGTCGCCAACGGCACCTACAGCTACGTGGTGAGCGCGACGAGCGGTCAGCTCCCGAGCCCATCGTCGGGGTCCGTCGCGGTTCTCGGTGCCTCCGCCAGCATCGCGATCACGTTCCCATCGATCATGCTGAGGTTCAACGCCACGGGGCTTGCCTCGGGGACGAGCTGGACCGTGACCGTCAACGGACAGGCGCAGACCGGAACGGGGAACCTGACCTGGTATGTCTCCCCCGGCTCCTACACGTATGTCATCACCGCCCCGAGCGGCTATGCCGCCACGATGTGGAGCGGCACGGTATCCGTGGTCAGCTCCTCCGTGACGGTGTCGGTTGCGTTTACGCCGGCCGCGACGTACGTGTTGGCGTTCCACGAGACGGGTCTGTCGCCCAGTACCCCGTGGTCGGTCACCGTCAACGGAGTCGTCTGGCCCGGAACGGGCTCCACGATCTCGGCGAGCGTACCGGCGGGCACCTACTCCTACCGGGTCGGCTCGATCGCTGGGTTCCGAGCGACCCCCTCCAGCGGGGCGGTCGCCGTGGGCTCCTCGGTCACGATCGGCATCTCCTTCCTACCGATCGGTGCCTCCCTGCCTCTAACGTACCCGACGGTCGTGTTGGCCGCCGTGCGGACCCGGTGAAGTCGGAACGTAGCTGAGCCGCCCCTGACGGGGCGGCTACCCTCGGCCCGTGCCAAGGTCGACGACCATCCGAGCACGTGAGGGTCCCTCGTACGGTTGGGCGGCGCCTGCGGGTGGGTGAGTCCGCTACGGCCGGCCGATGCGGGAACGCTCGGCGGAACGGCGCGTACCCACGGCAGTGGTGGGATCGGCGCGGGAGCTGCGCCGGTCGCGTTGCCGTGGACCCGGATCCTCTAACCACCCGAGAACGTGGGCACGACCGTCAGCGTGAGCGGCCGGTCGATCGGTGTGTCCAGGGGCTGCGGGACCCCGTCTCGAAGGACAGCAGTTCCCTCGGGGGCTGCGCCCGCCGCTCGGAGGGCGTCCCGGATGGTCGCTCCAGGAACCAGGAGCACCCGTCGCCGCTCGGGAGCACCGGCACGGGCGATCTCGAGGACGACCGCGATCCTGGGGGCGGGCCGGGAGGCGCTGAGGGGGAGAGCTTCCGGAATCCGGGCGGGCGCCCGGGTCCCTTTTGAACTCCCGCGATGCATAAGCACCACCAGATCTCGAATCTGGCGCCTTGGCCAAGCTAGGCTACCTCAGCACCCGCGGCGCGATAGAGAGTGCCCCATAAGACGGTTATCTTCGAACGGCCGCCGGGGCGGCTAGGCGAGATGCTCCTTGAGGCGCACGATCGCGAGCGTGATCTCCGGGTCGATGCCGGCGGCCTCGGCGAGGAAGATCGTGCCGTGGTCCCCCAGCAGGACCCCCGACAGGAGCGCCTCCAAGAGGTCGTCCCCGGGGAGGGAGACGTGCACGGGTCGCGCACCGCGGGCCCGCAGGAGCCGTTCGAGGTAACGGTACGACCGTCCCAGGTCGGGGTGCGTACCGTTCCAGTCGAGGACCATCGGGACGTATCGCGCGATCGGTCCACGGAGGATCGCGTCCCAGCCGACGATCGCGTTGTGGAAGAACTCGGGACACTCCTCCCAGACCGCGATCCGCTTGGCGTTCTCCTCCATCGTGCTCTTCCAGCGGCGGGCGACGGGGACGAGCCCGGGCTCGACGAAGAAGTACGGGATCCGGGGGCCCATCGTGCGAGCGAGGCGCTCCGCCACGCCTCCCCGACGCGCGTACGCGGTCTCGCGGCGCTCCAGGCGGCCCCGGAGCGCGTCGACCCTCGGCGTGTTCGACCGCTCGAACCACGGGTCCAGAACGGCGA
>JBEKEW010000178.1:0-3203 GCA_050013635.1 Thermoplasmata archaeon
GAAAACGCCCGATGATCCGCGAAAAGCAACATGCCAGCGGCACGACAAGTTCCGCGTACATAAGGAGTTGGTCTGCGGGCCCCATCGGCGACGCCCGTCGCGTTATCTGGGCCCGCGCATGCCCCCGCAGCGCTCCGGTTCTCCGATCGATCCGGCCCTCGGTAGGAGGCGCGCTGCCGGGACGGGTCACGCCTCCCGCCATCGCGCTTTGAACGCGGCGAGCAGGAAGAGCCCGGCCGTGAAGGCGAGCAGGACCCCCCAGTCCAGCAGGGCGACTCCCCAGGTGATCGGCACGAGGCCCATGGCGCTCTGGACGAGGCCGGCCGCGTACGTGGTGGGGGAGGCGTAGGCCGCGTACTGGGCCCACTGCGGGAGCGCGCTGACGGGATAGTAGACCGGCGGGATCACGGTCAGCCCGAGGGAGATCAGCGGACTGAACATGAACGTCTCCCGGACGTCCTCGAACCATGTGGCGAGGGTGAAGGCGAGCGCGCTCGCGAACGCCCAGACCAGGAGGAGCGCCCCGGCGAGGATGAAGGCGTGGAGCGCGGTCGCCGCCCCGGTGAGAGCCCAGAGCCCGAGGAAGAGCAGCATCCCCGGCGTGGAGTAGACCAGCTCCGACAGCGCCATTCCCGCGACGTACGTCGGCGCCTCGACCGGCGAGGCGACGACGATGTCCTGGAACTTCAGGTCGTGGCGGTAGTGCGTGAGATCCGACTGGAGTCCGGTGCCCACGCTCAACATCGTCAGGATCATCCCCCCTCCGACGCCGTAGGCGAGGAGGACGCCTCCCGAGGCGATCGTAATGAAGAACAGGAAGGCGAGCGGCGAGGCGAGAAGGTTGACGAGGTAGAGCGGCTGGGTCCGTATCGGGATGAGGCCGTTGAGCTCGACGAGCGTCCAGAGCGAGCGCAGGCGGTGACGTTCGCTCATGCGGCCTCCGCGCCGTCGGCGAGCGGCGCGTCCTGCTCGATCGGGCGGCCCACGACCTCGAGGAAGACGTCCTCCAGGGTCACCGGCCCCATCGTGACGCGGTGGCCGCGTTCGAGCGCCCACCGGGCCAGTTCGCGCGCATCCTTCTCGCGGGCAAAGACGAGGAAACCGCCCTCGATAGGCGTCACCTTCCCGTACGGCATCAGGTCCGAGAGGCCCGCCGTTCCCTGGACCGTGACCCGGTACGGCAACCGGACCCGCGCCCGCAGCTCCTCCGCGGTCCCTTCCAGGAGCAGTCTGCCCTTGTCGATGAGCGCGATGCGCGAGGAGAGCGCCTCGGCCTCGTCCAAGTAGTGCGTGGTCAGCAGGGTGGTGCGGTGCTCGCGGGTCGCCCGGCGGATCGCCTCCCAGACCTGCCGGCGCGCGAGCGGATCGAGGCCGGTCGTCGGCTCGTCCAAGAACAGGAGCTCGGCGTCGGAGGCGAGGACCATCGCGACCAGGGTCCGCCGTCGCAGGCCGCCGGAGAGCCGCGAGACCAACCGTTTGCGGTACTCCCAAAGGGAGAGCTCGTCGAGGGCCGCTTTCGTTCGCTGGCGGGCCTCGACCGGGTCGATGCCCCGCAACTTGAGATAGAGGTAGACGACCTCCTCGGTGTTCAGGAAGTACAGCGGGCGGGACTCCTGCGGCACGCAGGCGATCCGGGCCCGGATCGCACGCTCCTCGCGCACGATCGGATGGCCGAGGACGAACATCTCCCCCGTGGTCGGCGTCAGCTGGGTCGCCGCGATCCGCACGAACGTCGTCTTGCCGGCGCCGTTCTGGCCGATCAATCCGTAGACGCTGCCGGACGGGACGGTCAGCGACAGATCGGCCAGCGCCGCGACCCCGGGGGGCGCCTTAGGGTACCGCTTGCCCAGCCCGATCGCACGGATCGCCGGTTCCATGGATGCTCGTGATCGTAAGGTACCGGGGCGCGGCCGGGGCAACGCCTAGCTCAGGACCTCGGCGAGGCGGTGCTCCTCGGTGGCGCGACGGATCTCCTGCGCGATGCGCCGCCCGGTCGAGAGGCCCGGTTCGATCAGATCGGAGTACGGGCTCCCCGAGATGAACAGGCTCGTCCCCGCGACGATCCGCGTCGAGATCTCGAAGACCTTGAACTCAAGCCCCTCGGTCATGATCCCTTCGACGCAGAACGGCCCGACCATCCCGCCGAACAGCTCGATCGATCGTTCGACGATCCGAGCCCCCACATCGAAGATCTGGGGGAGCAGCGATTCTCGCAGTATGACGGGGACGTTGCCGGTGACGACGAACGTCGGCCGGATACCGGCCCGCTGGAGCTCTTCCTGCGAGCCCAGCTTGTACAGTTCGTCGATGTTCGCCTCGTCCCGTCGGTCCATTCCCAGGAGCTCGAGGGAGCCGGAGCCGACGCGGTAGCCTCGGTCGGACAGGGGCGAATAGAAGAAGTGGACGTAGTAGCGCGTCCCGAGGACGTACTCCTGGATGACGTGGGGCCCCGTCGGCTGGAACGACTCGGCGTCGGCGCGATTCTTGGCGAGGAAGAACCCCTTGCCGCCCTTCGCCCCGTAGTACTTGATGATCACCGGCCGGTCGATCTCGGCCGGATCCTCGAAGCGCATCGGCATCGGAACGCCCGCCGATTCGAGCCATTCGCGTTCCTTGCGCCGGTCCGATTCCCAGGCGATCACCGCCCGATTCCCGAACACGGGGACGTCCAGCGCGGCGAACCCTTCGGGTCCGAGGTACTCCACGAACGAGCCGTGGGGGATCAGGATCGCGCCGTCCTCGCGGAGCGTGCGGGCGGACTTCGGCAGGTCCGCTACCTTCGCCACGGAGAGGAACCGATCGGGGCGGGCGAGGGGAAAGGCGTCATAGAACTTCGGCGGCGTTCCGACCGCGATCCCGAGCGTCGGGAACCCCTCCCGACGGGCCCCGTGGAAGATCTGAAGGGAGGAGTGCGAGCAGAGGGTGGTGATCGTAGGGATCCGTCCTTCGATGACACGCAGACGCGCCGGTGGAGCGAGGTGAATTCCCATAGGGACGCCTACCGGGAGAGCCAAATATCGTTTGCGAGGAGTCCCCGGCGCCCCTACTCGGCCGGTCCGCCCTCTTCGAACTCCCAGTACCACTTCACCCGCCGGGTACCGGCGTCGGCGAGACGGCGACGGGTCTCGGGATCGATGGACGGGTCCCGCACGATCCGGCGGACCTCCTCGGGGCGGTCCGAGGTCAGGCGGTCGCGGATCCCG
>JBEKEW010000179.1:0-3203 GCA_050013635.1 Thermoplasmata archaeon
TTCGGCCGTGCGCCATTTGTAAAGCGCAACTGAATGCCACGCTTCCTCGGTTCAACAAGGCGGCGGGGACCCAACTGGTCTACTCCGGATTGATGGACCTCGTCTACAAGGCCCTCGTGGCGCCGTCGTCGCCGGCCCCTCCTTCTCCCGTCGGTCAATGACCGGACCCCGCGGGCCGAGGTAGGATCTGTAGATCGATCCGAAAGCGCGAACCCGCGAGGATTACCACCGACGCCGTCCGTCGGAAAGGGCGGACACGATTAGGCCGCTGCGAAGGCTTCCTTCAATTCCGCGGCAAACAACTGGCACTCTTCGGGAGTGTTGTAGATGTACAGCGATACACGGGCGGTTCCCTTCTTCGGATCCAGGCCGTAACGGTACTGGAATGGATGGGAACAGTGGCCCCCGGTTCTCATCATGACCGGAACGTCCGCGACCTCATCCATGTACATCACCAATTCTTTGGGATCGGAGAACGTAGAGGCTGGGACCTTGAAGGTGAGCAGCGCCCCACGGTTCGCTCGTTCGGATAGAGGCGGGCCCACGACCTCGAGTTTCGGCACCTTCTCCATCGCATCGAACAGGGCCGTCTTCAGTTCCTGTTCTCTCCGCTCGACTTGTTCCATACCGAGCTTCTTCAGGTACTGGACGGCAGCGCCCGTCCCGATGATCCCGGCGTAATTCTGCAGCCCGGCCTCGAACTTCCCCGGTGGGGGTTTGAACGACGGAACGATCTCTCCGTTCCGGTACTCCACGTCGACGACCGTATCCCCGCCCACCATGAAGGTGTCCAAGGTCCGGTCGAGGAGGTCGTACTTCCCCCAGAGGACCCCCATGCCGCTCGGACCGAGCATCTTGTGGGCGGAGAAGGCGAGGAAATCGAGCCCGAGGCTCCCCACCTGGGTAGATCGGTGAGGGACGTACTGCGCACCATCCCCGATGACGGCGGCACCGTGCCGGTGCGCAAGCTTGCAGATCTCGGAAATTGGTGCGTAGGTCCCGGTGAAGTTCGAGGCCATGACGACGCTGACCATCTGAGTTCGGTCATCGATGGCGTCTTCGAACCTTGCGATATCCATCCGGCCGCAGGAATCCGTTTCGACCACCCGAAGTTGGAGGTCGTGGGCTTTGGCGGCCTTCCAGAACGGTAGAACGCCGGAGTGGTGCTCCAGCAAGGTCGTGACGATGTTGCCCCCACGCTCTCGCCGCCAAGGCCAGGCATGGCTGACAAGGTTCAGAGCTTCTGTCGTGTTCCGGGTCCAGATGACCTCATCATCTCGGCGGGCCCCAATGAACTGCGCGACCTCGCTTCGCGCTTCCGCACACGCTTCGTTGGTCTCTAGGGCAAGGGCGTGAGCTGCCCGGTTCCCGCCGCAGGAGGACATCGCGGTGTAGTACCCGTCCATCGCCTGCATCACGGGGTACGGTCTCAGGGACATGCCGGCGCTATCGAAGTAGATGATCGACTTGCCGCGGACCGTTCTCTTGATGATCGGAAAGTCATCGCGAACGGCGGACCAGTCCACCATCGTTCACCCTCCCGGCCGGCCCTCGGAGCCGACCAGCGACCAAAGGAATCCTACGCCGGAGGTGAACTTCACGGTAGCCACGCTCGATCGGGTGAGGCTTCTCGCTGCGGCGATCACTTCGGTGCCGCTCGCGCAGTTCGCGCAGATCTTCAGGTCTTTGTACCGCGGGTCATTCCGGACCAGAGCGAGGATCTCTCCGGTCGAGAGGGCACGCATGGCGTCCCGCAGGATGAGCGCAACACATTCCTCACGCTCGCGCAGGCTCAACGTCGCCTCGTGCCGTTCGAAGTCGGCGAGTAGGCCATCGCCCGAATGGAGAATAGCTTAGCCGTAAATGATCCCGGCAGGAGACTACCGGAACTGCACGCCCGATGCAGTGAGGGCCGAGGTTACCCGCTCGGACCGCCGGGGGGATTGGGGCGTCATTCGGGACTCTTCTGCGGTTCGCTCTCCCCGCATTTCCCTGGGAGTTGCACGACGGCGTACCCTGTGTGGGATACGGGGACCCGCCGGGAGGCGATTTCGGTGTTCGATCCCCGGGACAGGGAGGAGATTCCAGACTTCCGGGCGGGTTACGCTCTCCGAAGGGCGCGCGGCCGGGAGGGGCTCACTTCAGAGCTTCCTTCTTGCCACCGTAGAGGTCCCGCGCAGGGCTCAACAGGTCGAAGGTCTCCCGGTCGATCGCCGGCTTCCCCCGGACCGCGAGCGAGGCGAGGTTCAGTCCCACGCCGGGACCCAACATGAACCCCTGCCCGCACATCCCGATCCCCAGCAGGAGCCCCTCCACGTTCGGCGCCTTCCCGACGACCGGATTGCCGTCGGGGGTCATCGGATAGAGCCCGCGCCAGACGCGGCGGATCGTCAGGTTCTTGAGGCGCGGGATGAGCTCGACGAGCCGCGCCGCGACGATCGGCATGAACTCGAACGTCGAGGTCCGGTCCTCGCCGGGGAAGCGCTCCTTCGGCGTGTAGCAGAAGATGATCTGACCGTCCGAGTCCTGACCGAAGTAGAAGTTGATCGTCTTGCCCTCGGGCCCGGGCCGGAGGTCCACGACCAGGGGACCGAGGAACTCCTGGACGGGGGCCGAGATCCCGGCTTCGTGGCTCTCGGGGAGCACCGGAATGTCGAGGCCGGCCATCCGGCAGATGGCGGTCGCGTGGGCGCCGGCGGTGTTGATCACGATGGGGGCACGGTACTCGCCCTGGTTCGTTCTCACGCCGGTCACGGTGTGGTCCTCCATCACCAAGGCAGTGACCGATTCTCGATACCGGTACTCGGCGTGCAGCCGGATCGCCTCGTTGGTGAACGATTCCGACGCCCGCAGCGGGCTCACCTGACCGTCGTCCGGGGAATAGGTTCCCCCCCGGAGACCGTTCGGGTTGATCCCGGAGACCACGCGCCGGATCCCTTCGGCGTCCAGCCAGTCGATATTGAGATGGTAGGCCTTCTGGATCGGTAGCAGCTTCTGAAGGGTGGACTCGACCTTCTCGTCGAACGCCGGGAAGCAGTAACCGCCCTTCTTCCAGCCGATGTCGGTCCCGGTCGATTCCTTCCAGTGGGAGAAGATGTCGAGGCTCTGCTGAGCGAGCCGGATCTTTGCCGGGTCGGAGTGGGTCGCGCGCACCCCTCCGATCGCGGCCTTGTTCTGACCCTGCCCGGAGGATGGCATCTCGT
>JBEKEW010000180.1:0-3184 GCA_050013635.1 Thermoplasmata archaeon
TAGACCCACCTCCGCGAACAGCGCACGGAACTCTTCGCCACCTACGGTCGTCGCTCGGAAACCGTCCTTGCACACGATCGTTCCATTCATGGTCCGCGACTCGTCTATCTCTCCTAGGAGGCCCGCCCGCGACTGCGCTCGGAACCAATCGAGACGGGCTGCCCAGATCCGGGGAGAGTAGGTCGAGAACAAGATTACGCCACCCGTCTTCGCGACCCGAACGGCCTCCGCAACGAGCTCGTGGCGATTCCTCCCAAACGCCGAGATGCCGTTCTGGATGCAGATTACAGCATCGAACAGGTCGTCCCCGAAGGCCAGCTTCGATGCGTCCATCCGGAAGAGATCGCAGTTTCGCAATGGTCGCAGGTATGATGCAGCAAGTTCGAGGCTCGCTCGCGAGATGTCATTGCCCGCAATCCTGACCACGTGAGGCGCGACCTCTCTCAGCACCCGCCCATACCCACATCCGAGTTCGAGGACTCGGCTCGCGCCCTGCACTTGCCCGATGACGTAATTGACCTCGGCGTCGAGGTATTGACGGATTCTCGGCGACACGAGGTCGTAGACCTGCTGCAACTCCGAACCGAAGAGCCGGTCCTCGTAGTAGCTTCCCATGGCTTCGACGAGAGGGGAGAAAGCCCGCTTCAAGGTGGCGGAGACCTGGGTAGAGCCAGGATTCGAAGCCCGTCCGTTGGTGGGATGATGTCGCCCCTGAACCGGTTCCGCGCGGACTTGACGAAGGACGCGCGCGACCGATGACTGAACCGCAACCAGCGCGCGAGACGAAGGGAAGGGGAGCGCGAACCGCCCAGCTCTGTTCAGGGTCGTCGCGGGCGGACTCAGCGGGTTCGTGAGGAGCGCGCGGTCGATGACGCGAACGCGAGAAGCGGGGGCCCGCTGAACCCGGCCGATAGGCATGATTGCCACTCATGCGATGAGGAGACACTTCGACTACTTTGGGAACGAACTCTTCCTCTCGGAATGGTCGCGCGATCCCCCATCGGCCGTGGGGATGTGAGTGAGATCCCGACCTCGCTTCCGCCAGCGGGAAGAAGAAAGCCATATGGCCCCGTGGACCCTCCTCCTCCGATGCAAGTCACTCCTCGAGTACGTAGGTGGCTCACAGGCCCGGGATCCGACCCTAGCGTCCGGGTTAGGTTCTGGGTGGAGGTCGATGGGCGATCTCGCCAAGACCCCCGGGTACGGGAGGCTCGTAGAGAGATTGGACAGACCGGTTGGGCAGCGTCTCTACTGGACTATCAGCTGCCGGACGGACATTGGGTGACGCCCGGCACGTCCGGCGCGGACCTCTACCGGCCGAAGTATATTGTCACCAATTGGGTCGCGATCGTTCTGGCCGATCTTGGCATGACCCGGTCCGATCCTCGCATTCGACGAACCGCGGAGATGATCCTGGACCGATGGAGCAAACGCGGAGGTGACCTCACGGGTCGGAGCGGGGAGATCTGCGTCACCGGAAACGCCGTCCGGACCCTGATCCGATTCGGCTACCTCGACCACCCGGCCGTTCAGCGCTCGATCGCGTGGATCGTGCGAACCCAGAAGCCGGATGGCGGCTGGCACTGCTTTCCATCGAGGACCGGCACCCTCGACGGCTGGGAAGGGCTCGCCGCTCTGGCGGAGATTCCCGAGGGGGCGCGACGCGGGTCCGTTCGCCGGTCCATCGAGCGAGGAGCGGAGTTCTACCTCCACCACCACCTCATGGACGAAGGTCGAGTCCGGTACCCACCGTGGTTCCGGATACACTACCCCAATCACTACTACTACGACCTTCTCGTGGGCCTCCGAATCCTAGTTCGGTTGGGGTACGGAGAGGACCCCCGTATCGCCCCTGCGATCCGGTGGCTGCGCAACAAACGCGGCCGCGACGGGACTTGGGCGCTGGACGCGACCCACCCGGACCTCGATGCAGTGCATGGTGGGTACGTGCTCCGGCATCTCGTGTTCCCGATGCTTCTCGAACCGCTCAAGGTCCCGAGCCGGTGGGCAACGGTAGAGGCGCTCAGCGTCCTGGCTGGTGTCGACGCATCTGGAATCTCGACTCACCCGGCGTAGCGTGGATCGGGCACCCGGCCGCCCGGCGTGCAGCTGGCGGCACCCTCCCGCCGCTCGTTCGCGACCCCGTTCTAGCTGTGATCCAAGCCGACCCCACCAAGCGCCGCTTTGAGCGCCTGATCAAGTGCCTCCGGGCGAGAAAGATTCACGAGATGATCCGCTCCACGAACCGTGACGAGATGGGCGCCGGCGATGGATCTTGCGATCCGTTTCGCGAAGCAGTCCGACGACGGGTTGTCCCGGTCACCGATCAGTATGGTCGTAGGGACGTGGATACTCGCTAGGCGCCCCGCCGCCGGCGCCCCGGCCACGGCATGTTGCATACTTCGATGGTCGAACACTTCGGGCGCGTTCTGTTCAACCATTCTGCGGAAGAGCGCCAAGCTCGGCATTTCCAACGCCGAGCACCACAGCTGGCGAAGGAGCTCGAAGGCCGTAGACGCGTCTCCCCTCGCCCAGGCTTGAGCGACCTCCCGGGACTTCCTTTCGTCGTAATCGAACGCAGCTTGCTCTTCTGGGTCGAAGGGAGGCTCGAAACCTCCCGAGAGTCCCGGGGCCACGAGGAACAGCCCCCTGACCAGCTCGGGATTCTCCAGAGCGAAGTCGATCGCAAGAGCGCCGCCCATGCTCGAGCCCACAAGATAAGGTCGCTGAGCCCGGAGATGGGTGAGTAGGGACTTGATGTCCTCCAGATGCGAGAATGCGCCGGTCGCCGGCGAAGAACCGCCGAATCCTCGCAGGTCAAACCGGATCGCACAATAATCCGCCGAGTAGAGGGGGAATTCACGGTCCCACATCCGGCTGTCCGCGATGACCGAATGAATGAACAGCACGGGAGGGCCATGGCCCGCAGTCTCGTAGGCGAGTCGTCCCCCGGCTACCCTGAGATGAGCTCGCACGGGCCGGCCCTCTTCCCGCTTCCTCTCTTGCCTCATGGTACCCCCGTGACAGTCCCGCCGTTCATGAAGCGCCGGAAGAGGTATTGAAACGGCGGGTCGTCGGGCGGGTTGCCGACGAAGCTCTTCCCGTTCCGACGGTGACACCGCCCGGGGATTCAACCGACCCTGGCGAGGATTGTGAGGGCCCGGAGCGTGATCATCTTGCTCGG
>JBEKEW010000181.1:0-3178 GCA_050013635.1 Thermoplasmata archaeon
TGCTCGCTCCCCCGTCGTATCGGCGTCCACCGCGGATGCCTCCCTCGGGCGCGGCCGCCGGGGCGCACCCGCTGCGGCGCCTGACCGTTCTCATGGCCGGTTGGGAGTTCCCTCCGTTCCACACCGGAGGTCTGGGGGTCCACTGCTTCGAGATCTCCCGCGAGCTCGCGCGTCTCGGTCACCGCGTCATCTTCCTGACGCCGTTCCCGGGTCCGTTCGTCGAAGCCCCGGGCGTGGAGTTCCGGACCCTCGGGGAGCGACTTCCCCCCGGGACCCAGATCCCGGGCGCCTACACGCCGGCGGAGATCTACGGTCCCCGATTCCTCGACGTCGTGAACCAGTACAACGAATGGATCGCGGATCTCGCCGACACCGAAGGGGCCGACATCGTCCACGTCCACGACTGGTTCGGAACCGTCGGGTGCCGCGACCTCGCCCGGCGGCTGCGGATCCCGATGGTCATGACGGTCCATTCCACCGAGCTCGACCGCACGCTCGGCCACCCGTTCGCTCCGATCCTGGAGCGCGAGCGGATCGGGGTCCGTTCCGCCGACCGGGTGATCGCGGTGAGCCGGCATCTCGGCGATCAGCTGATCGCGCTCTACGACGCGCCCCCGGGCCGGGTTCGGGTCGTCTACAACGCCGTGCATCCCGTGACGCCCGAGCTCGACGAGGACCGAACCCGGGACGTCGTGCTCTACCTCGGCCGCCTCACCCGGATGAAGGGACCCGACACGTTCCTACGGGCCGCCGCGGTCGTCGCTCCGGAGTTCCCGGAGATCCGGTTCGCCGTCGCCGGGGAGGGTCCCGAGTACGAGTATCTCGTCGGGCTCGCCGCGCAGTTGGGCATCGGGGACCGGGTCCTCTTCTTCGGCAAGGTGACCGATGAGGAGCGGACCGCCCTCCTCCGCGATGCCGCCGTCTTCGTGCTCCCCTCGGTCGTCGAGCCGTTCGGGATCGCGGCCCTCGAAGCGATGGCGGCCGGGGTCCCCACGATCGTCTCCAAGACGAGCGGGGTCGGCGAGGTCGTCCCGAGCGCCTTCCAAGTCGACTTCTGGGACGTGGACGAGTTCGCGAGCCGGATCGCAGAGCTTCTCGAGTATCCCCACCTCAACCGGGAGATGGGGGACCAGGGCCGTTCCGAAGCGACGTTCGCGACCTGGGCCGAGCGCGCACGCCAAACGGTCGAAGTGTATCGGGAGGCCATCCGTTCCCGATCCATCAAGCGATGAAGATCGTCTTCTACCTGCACCTGCACCAGCCTTGGAGACTCGCTCGGTTCCGCTATCTGGACCTCGGGAGCGGTAAGCCGTACTTCGACGTCGACCGGAACCTGGAGATCTTCCGTCGGATCTCGGAGAACTGCTACCGTCCGACGCTCGACCGCCTCGCCGCCCTCCTGCGGAAGGATCCCGGCTTTCGCGTGAGCCTCTCGATCACGGGGACGTTCCTGGAGCAAGCCGCGCTCGCCGCGCCGGACGTGATCGAGCGGCTCCAGGGGATCGTCGAAACGGGACGGGTCGCGCTGCTCTCGGAGACGTACTACCATTCCCTCGCGTTCCTGTTGCCCCCACCGGAGCTGGAGGAGGAGGTCGACCTCCATCAACGACGCCTCGAGGAGCTCTTCCACGTCCGGCCGCGCGTTCTGCGCATGACCGAGCTCGTGTACGACGACGACCTCGCGCGGTTCGCGGCGCGGGAGGGCTTTTCGGGGATGCTGGCGGAGGGCTGGGAAGGCCCCTTGCGGGGTCGCTCCCCGAACCACGTCTACTCCTCCGTGGCCCGAGGGGTGAGCGTGCTCCTGCGGAACTACCGGATGAGCGACGATGTGGGGTTCCGATTCTCGGCCCGCGGATGGACCGAGTACCCCCTCACCGCGGAGAAGTACGCCCGTTGGCTCTCCCGAAGCCCCGGAGACGTCCTGGGGCTGTTCCTCGATTTCGAGACGTTCGGGGAGCACCACCCCGCCTCCACCGGCATCCTCGACTTCCTCTCCGCGCTCCCCCATGCGGTCGCCGCGGAACCGAACCTCGAGTGGGCGACCGTCGAGGACGCGGTCCGGGTCCCCCCCGCCGGCCCGATCGTCGTCCCGGAGCCGATGAGCTGGGCCGACGAGAACCGCGACCTGGGCGCCTGGCTCGGGAACGACATGCAACGTTCGGCGTTCGATGCGGCGCGCAAGGCCGGAACGTTCGCGCGCAGCGCCCACGATCCCGAGATCATGTCCGATTGGCGTAAGCTCCTGACGTCGGACCACTTCTACTACATGTACGTCTCCGGGAAGGGGGCCGACGCCGACGTCCACCGGTACTTCTCCAGCTACTCCAACCCCTACGACGCCTATGCCAACTACATGAATGCCCTGAACGATCTCCGGCGCCGGTCGCTCGCCAGGACCCGGCCCTCGCGCTGATTCGACGTCGCGGGCGGGACCAGGAAGGCTCCCGGTCCGGATCCCCGGGGCAGGCCTGTCCGTTCCGAACCTTCGCGGCCGCCTACCAAGGTACCGCGTGTTTTATATCCGAGCAGGCGGGATACGCCCTTTCAAGGGTAAGCCCAATATGAGCGGACCAAAAGATGTCTCTGTGAGCTACTCCGCCAGCGCAACTGCTACGGTACGGGAGAGCCTCTCGGGAGGGGCCCGAGCAGCGTACCTCGTGATCGGCGCCGTCGTTTTCGTGCTCGCTATCTTGCTGCTCTACTCCGGTTTGAGCACTATCAACGGAGGCAGTGGCTATTTCGCGATGGGATTCCTGCAGTGGTTGGTCATCATCGCGTTGTTCCTGATCGGTATCTCCAATGTCATCTCGGGGGTTGGGGAGGCCGAAGGGGCGAGCAGGTCGCACCGCGGCGTGCGCATCGCGATCGGGGTTATCGTCATCATCCTCGCGATCATCGCGCTCCTTCCGGTCGCGTTCAACACCACGATTGCGGGACTTACCGCCCTCACGTTCCTATGGATCGTGGTCGGTGTCGCCCTGACGTTGGAGGGCATCTTCCTGATCCTCGTCGGTCTCGTTCCCGAGCTCGAGCGCTGGCAGCGGGCACTTTCAATCACGCTGGGCGTTATCGTGCTCGCGTTCGGAATCGTCACCTGGATCTTCCCGAGTGTCGCGACATGGCTGATCTGGTTGATCATCTCGATCGCACTTCTTGCATTTGGGATCCGGTTCCTCGT
>JBEKEW010000182.1:0-3131 GCA_050013635.1 Thermoplasmata archaeon
CCGCCACGTCGGCTGACGGCCGGTGGCGGTTCGGCCGGAGCGTCTCTCCCAAGGTATTAATAGAGTCCCGCGGGATGTAATCATAGATGAGCCGGTCCGATAACGTACGTCGCCCCGCCGGCCCTCCCCCGAAGGGTTCGAAATCCGGCGGAGGCGTTCACCCCGCCCACGGGTCGAAGCCGGCAGCCGCCGCCGCGACCTCCCCGAAGCACCCGATGCCGGCCGCCGCGCCCGTCCCCGCCCCGCCCGCAGGGCCGGCCGTGGTCGTCGACCCGGTCCCGGAGACCTTCTTCGGCCCGGTCGATCACGATTCGCTCGCGAAGGCGATCCGCCGCTCGATCGGGCACGACGGCATGCGGCCCGAGGACGCCCGAACCATCGCATCCCATGTCCTGAACTTCTTCGGGTTCAACGCCCGCATCATCGACAACGTGCTCGAACCGGACGACCGCGACACCTTCTACATGCTCGAAGACAGCGGCATCCTGGAGACGGAGCGCGACGAGACGACGCTCTACGACGGTCGTGAATGGCGGATCCACTACTGGATGTTCCGCAAGGAACGGATCTTTGGCCTCGCCCACGAAGAGACCGCGGCGATGGTCGCCGCGGGGGAACAGGAGGTCATCTACTCCACGAACCTGAGTCGCGCGATGGCGTTCCGCCTGCCCCATGGGGAGACGGGAACGGGTCTGGCCGCGCATGCGGTCTATCACGAGCTGACGGACGAGATCTGGATGGAGCGACGGCAAAGTCCCGCCGTGGCGACGGAGCCGGTCGTCGAGATCGCGCCCCCGCGCCGCCGCTCCAAGAAGGCCGAAGCCGCGGACTGACCGCCCCGCTCCGCGCGGGGCTCGGCGAACCGTTAATCCTCAGGGTGCGTCCCGGTCGGGGATGCGACGATTCCTGTTGCTCTCCCATCGCGTTCCCGTGCACGGGGAGTTCACGCTCAACGACCTCGCCGGAGGGGCCGGGCGCATGGACGAGATCGCCCGCGCCGTATCCACGGCGTTCACGCTCTCGAACGACCTGCGTCGCGACACCGAGATGACGATCCTGTTCCCGGCCCCCTCCCCGGGGGAGGCCCGCCGCGTCCGTCTCATCGGGTCCCGGCTCCGCCATCTGAATCCGGACGAACGCTCGACCGCCGCGCTCCTCAAGAACGCACTCGTTCGCTCGATCGCCTTCCCCCACGATTTCGAATCGTCCCCGGGGCTGATCGTCGCGGCGGCCGACCCCCTCGAAGAGCTGCGCCGCTTCCTCGCCTTCCCCAACGTGGTCTGGCTCATCGAGGACGGCCAGGCCCTTCGCGAATGGAGGGGTAACCCCGCGGAATTCTCGGCCGTCCTCTGCGACCCGTACGACCCGACCGACCTGGAGCGGGCGGCGATCGTGTCGAGCGGGGCGACCCGCATCGCGGTCGGACCGCGCTCGCTGCGCTCCTCTCAGGTGATCGACCTCGTGCACAACGAGCTCGATCTCCGCGAAGCGGCGACCGACGGTCCGCGCTAGTGCGCGACGACCACGCTCGAGTCGTTCGTGGGTCGACCCAGGGCGTCCCGCACCGACTGGGGCTTCAGGCCGCCGACCACGGCCGTCAAACGGAGGATCTCCCGCGGCTCCTCGTGCGTGCGCGTGCCGACCACCATCTCGCGCGGTTCGCCGAGCTGGCGACGGAAGCTCTGCAGGATCCGTTCGAACGTATCGAGCGTGAGGTTCGAGCCGCCGTCCACATGGACCAACGCCGACGGATGCTCGGTCAGCTCGAAGTCGAGCAGGGTCTCGCGCATCGCCTGCTCGACGAGGCGTTCGGGTTCGGAGTGATGCCGCTCTCCCCAGAGGAGCGTGGAGAGCCCGGCGGCCCCGAGGTGGCTCTTGACGCTCGCGATGTCGACGTTCATCTGCGACGGATACTCGACCATGTCGACAAGGCTGGAGACCAGGCAGTGGACGTAGGCGTTTCGGACGTGGATCACGCGCGGAAACGGGAGACTCCGGAAGCGCAGGAGCTTCTCGTTGGAGAGCGCGAGGAGGAGGCCGCCCATCCCCTCGAGCTCCTCCAGGCTCTCCTCCACGTTCTGCCGGCGACTCGGGCTCGCGAGCTCGTGGTGGAACGGTAGGAATGCGACCGGCACGGGCATCGCCCCGGTCTTGCGCAGCTCCTTCGCGAGGTAGGGCAGCAACGCACTCCCCGTCCCTCCCCCCAGCCCCGCGAGCAGGAACACGATCTCGAAATCGGCGAGCTGCCGCAGGATCTCGGCCTGGTTGTCCTCCACGGCGCGCAACGCCGCGAGGCGGTTGCCGCCGGAGCCTCGGCCGTGGAGCTCACGCGCTCCGATCAGGATCCGCTGGGGGATCGCCATCCCCTCGAGGTGGCGGGCGTCGGTATTGATCGCGAAGGTCCGGACCCCCGTCAGCCCGAGACCGAGGAGGTCGCGCGCGGCGTCTCCCCCGGCACCTCCGAGCCCGACGACGGCGAACGATGGATCGGCGTGAAGAGCGGCCCAGTCGTCGGCGGAACTCTCGTCCATCGGGGTCTCGTGCCTACATCGAGGAGGTGTCGTTGACCGCCGTACGGTCATCGGGGCGCGGGCCTCGCGCCGGTGCCGGCACCGCAGGCTGCTCCAGCCGCTGGCGGATGTACTCGCGGACCGCCGAGCGTACGGCGTCGTCCACCGACACCGAGTTGCCGTCGCGGACGAACTCCTCGAGTTCCCGGTTGTCTTGGCGCGATAGTTCCACGACCACTTTGCGGACGTTCGGGGGCGGCAAATGCATTTCGACGTACCGCTCGAGACCATCTCGGATCGTATCGGAGATCGTGGCAGTTTCCGTCGCCTTCTGGATCTGCTTGAGCTTATCCACGAGATCTTGGGGAATGCGAACGGTCACCCGCTCTGACGTGTCGGCCATGTTCGTCAGACAGTGTTGCCCCCTTTGTCAGACGAATGGCATCTGTTTATGGTGGCTTAAACGTTTGTTTGGAGGGCGGCGTCTCTGGAGTCCAACAATTCGTCCTGTGACAAAGTGGGTTGACTCTTGAGCCGGCCCTCCTCCGGAGGTGTGCCAACATCCCAGGAGGAAGAGAGGTGCCCAAGAGCCAACTTGAATGGAGCGTAGACTGGACCGAA
>JBEKEW010000183.1:0-4020 GCA_050013635.1 Thermoplasmata archaeon
GATCGACCAGACCAGGTCCCCGGCCTCGTGCAGAACGCCGGTGCCTCCGGTGCTGCGGCGGACGATCGGGATGCCCCGGCGGCGTGCGCGCTCGACCCAATCCGTATCGACGGGGACGCCGACCCCGACCGAGAGCGCGCGGTCCGAGAGGACCGCGGCGCTCGAGCTCCCAAGCGCACGACGGAGCGATCGTTCGTCCCGCCGTTCGTACTCCTCCGCTGTGATCGGCGATCCGGCGGCCTCCGCCATGCCCACCCTCTACCGAGCGAACCGTTCGAAAGGGATATCGCCGCCGCTCAACGGCTAAGAAGTACGGCGGATTGCGTGAGGCGTGGCGGAACTATCCGACTTCCGACTCCGTCCGGGAGCCGAGGCCCCCTCGTTCGCTCTCCCCGGGACCGACGGGCGCGTGCACCGCATCGAGGAGTTCTCGAAGCAGCCGTTCCTGTTGATCGTCTGGTGGTGCAACCACTGTCCGTACGTCCAAGCGTGGGAGGGGCGGATGGTCGAGATCGGCCGGAAGTACGGGCCCCGCGGGGTCGCCATCGTTCTGATCAACGCGAACGACGCGACCGCTTACCCGGACGACCGGATGGAGATGATGACGCGCCGGGCGCGTGAGCACGGGTACCCGTTCCCGTACCTCCAGGACGAGAGCCAGGAGGTCGCGCGGGCCTACGGCGCCCTCGTGACCCCGCATCTCCAGCTGTTCGACCGGGACCGCCGCCTCCTCTTCCAGGGGCGCATCGATGACAACCACCAGCAACCCCAGGCGGTCCACCACCGCTACGTGGAGGAGGCGCTGGACGCCGCGCTCGCCGGGAGGCCGATCACGCCCGCCGAACTACCGGTGCTGGGGTGCTCGGTGAAATGGCGGTCGTGACCGACCGCCGACGCGCTTCCGCGGGCTCGCACGGATCGCGGGAACTCTCGGCTGAGCTCGGGATCGAGGGGGGAGCCGTACCGGTCGAGGCGCGCGGCGATCGCGGTCTTGCCCGCAAGCGCACGGGAGAGCCGCCCCCGCTCGGCCCGGCCGGCCGATTGGATCCGAGGGTGGAGGAAGAGCAGGCCGTGGCGCGGCGGGGAGGCGCGTCCCCGCAAGTGCTCGAAGAACGCTCGTTCCGCACCGAGGACCTGGATCGTGCTCGCGGGCAGGCGGCTCATGCGGTCGAGGCCCCCGGCCTGGGCGAGCATGCGTGCCGCGAGGGCGGGACCGAGAAGCGCCGAGAGGTTCGGGCATTGCTTCGGTACGGTTTCCTCGACCGCCTTCTCGAGGTCCGAACGGACCGACTCGACGGCACGGTACGTCTCGGCGAGGCGTCGACGGGCCCGGGCGAGCGTGGGGTCGGGAGGGGAGAATCCCGAGGTCGGAGCGACCCCCTCCAGCAGAAGTCGCGCCGCCGCCGCATGGTCGCCGGGATCGGCCTCGGGTGCGTCGCGCGAGGTCCAGCTGCCCAGGCGTTCCCCCAAGAGGTTGCGGACGTGATCGAGGTCGGTCATCGCGCGGACGGCCTCCTGGACGTGGATGGAGGGATCCCAGTTCGAATGCAGGGCCCGATCCGCTTCCTCCATCATCGGCGCCCACAGCAGGCCCACGTCGACCCCGAGCGTCGCGGGATCGACGCTCCCGCGCAGACGGAGGTCCAGCCTCAGTCCGCGTTCGGCCAGGCGACGGTCGCGCGTCCCGACGTCCGAGCCGGCGGCCTCCGCCACCAGCTGCAGCTCCTCGGGCGTGAGGTCGCCGGCCCGGCGGAGCGCGATGCGTTCCCGGATCGCGTTCGGATCGGTGGGCGCAAGGTAGGCGCGGACGATCGCGCCGTGATCGACCACGAACGCTCCGAACCAGGTCGACACGGCCTCGCGGGGACTCGTTGCGTTCATCCGATCCTCAACCCGCCGTTGACATGCAACGTCGTTCCGGTCACGTACGACGCGCCGGGAGATAGCAGGAAGGCGACCGCCTCAGCGACCTCTTCGGGCCGCCCCACACGCCCCAGCGGGATCGTTCGGCGGCGCTGCCGGCGCATCTCGGGCGTATCCCCCGCGAGGATCGCCGTGTCGATGGAGCCCGGTGCGACGACGTTGACGAGGACGGTGGGTGCGAGTTCACGCGCGAGCGAGTAGGCGAGCCCGACCAGCGCGGACTTCGCCGCGGCGTAGTGCGCACCGTGGCGGGAGCCATCCCAGGCGAGGATGCTGGAGACGAAGACGATGCGGCCCGGGTTCCCCCGCTCCAGCAGCGGAAGGAGCTGACGCGCCATCTCGGTGGACCCAAAGACGTTGGAGCGGAAGCAGTCCTCGAACGAGTCGGGATCGATCTCCGAGAACCGGGCGCGGGGATAGGTCCCGGCGTTGAGGACCAGCGCCTCCAAGGAATCCCAGCGCTGGCGCACCGCGGTGACCAGCGCGTCGACCGCCGTACGCTCGGCGAGGTCCGCACCGATCGCGAACGCCGAACCTCCCCGCTGTATGATCTTCTCGACCACCCGTTCGGCCTCCGCCCGGTGGCGATGATAGTGGACGGCGATCTGCGCGCCGGGCCCTCCGAGGCGGAGCGCGGTGGCCCGCCCGATACCCTGGGACGCCCCGGTCACGACCGCGCGCACGCCGACCGAACGAGCCCGTCCGAAAAGGGTTGTCGGCCCGCGGCGTCGGTCGTTAATTATGACTCCCCACTCCGCGGAGCGTGAGCGATAACTCCCCTGGGGGACCCGTCCGGTTCGACCGCCGCGGACGGATCGCCGTGCTGACGCTCGACCATCCTCCCGTGAACGTCCTCAGCCGCGACGTACTTGAGGCGCTCGTTCGTCGATTGGACGAGGCCGAGGCCGACCCCGAGGTCCGGGTGGTCGTGCTGGCAAGCGCCTCCGAGCGCGCTTTCGCCGCGGGAGCGAACATCCGAGAGATGGCCCCGATGGGACCGGCCGAGGCGCACGTGCACGGGGGACGGGGGCAGGCGGCCACCCGGCGCATCGAGCGGCTCCCTCTCCCCGTCATCGCCGCCGTGAACGGAGTCTGTCTCGGAGGAGGGTGCGAGATCGCACTCGCGTGCGACTTCATCGTTGCCAGCGACGACGCATCGTTCGGCCAGCCCGAGATCAACCTTGGGGTGATGCCGGGGTGGGGAGGAACGCGCCGTCTCCCCCGCCGCATAGGAGCCGCGGCGGCGCGTCGATGGATCCTGACCGGCCGCGCCGTTCCGGCGACCGAGGCCCACCAGAGGGGGTTGGTCGACCATGTCGTGGCACGCTCCGAGCTCCTCCCCACGGCGCTCGCGCTCGCCGAAGAGCTGGCGGCGAAACCGCCGGTCGCCCTGGCGGCGGCCAAATTCGCACTCCTTCGCTCGCTCGATCCGGATATCGAGGCGGGACTCGCCTACGAGCTCGACCTGTGGGCGCGTCTGTTCGGAACCCCGGACCAGAAGGCGGGCATGCACGCCTTCCTGGAGAAGAGGCCCTTCGAGACGGGCGCCCGCATCGACTGGGAGGCGGTTTCCCACGGATTTCCGTGGGCCGCGGACGGTCCGGAACGGCCCGGAGCAGGCGGAAAGCGGAAGAACTGACATCGCTCGGCACGGGGCGTATGCCGCGGTGGCTCAGCTGGCAGAGCGGCTCCTTGGTAAGGAGCAGGTCGAGGGTTCGAACCCCTCCCGCGGCTTTCAACTTAAAAGTATAAGGCCCTCCATGCCTTACTGACGGTGATGCGTCGAGACCGTCGAGCCGAGCCGTACCCCGTCGTCGAGAGCCTGCGGAGGTACCGGAAGGCCATCACTGAGTCGCTTCCCAGCGCGAACGCGCAGCCTATCCTCGCTTTCCTCGACAAGTGCGCGGCGGACGGCTTGACGGCCCACCGGCAGGTGTTCTATGCTTCGCACCTGAAGCCGATTGCCCAACTGCTCGGAGCTGCGTTCCCGAATCCGTCACGGAAGGACATCGAGAAGTTGCTCGCGGAGATCGAGAGCCGAGACTACGAGGTGTGGACGAAGATCGGCTACAAGACGACGACCAAACGGTTCTACAA
>JBEKEW010000184.1:0-3051 GCA_050013635.1 Thermoplasmata archaeon
ATGTTGTGCGCGATGTCGTAGATGACTGAGAGGTCCATCTCCTCGGCGGGCCGACCGAACGTTTCGGAGAACGCGCGACGGACCCCGTGGGTGATCGCTTGGCGGTTCGCCCACGCGAAGTTCGCCCCGGCGGCCATCGCGCGCAGGTAGCTCTGGCCATCGTCCGAGGCGATCGGGGCGCACGAGAGCTGTCGGTCGACGAGCTGGGTCCCCTCACGGACCAGCCGGTCGTCCATCCGCTGGATGAACTCGGTCGCGATCTGGTGACCGAGCCCCCGGGAGCCGGTGTGCAGCATGACGGTGACCTGGTTCGGCTCGAGGCCCAGCGCCTGGGCGCATTCCGGGTAGAACAGTTCGTTGACGGACTGGACCTCGAGGAAGTGGTTGCCGGAGCCGAGGGTGCCGAGCTGCTTGGAGCCGCGCTTGTGGGCGTTCTCGCTGACCTCGGCAGGGTCGGCCTGGGACATGCACCCCTCCTCCTCCTGAACTGCGAGGTCTTCCGGGCGGCCGAGGCCGTGCTCGACGGCCCAGCGAGCTCCACCGGCGAGGACCTCGTCGACCTCCCCGGGCCCGAGCGGGCGACCCCCCTTCGACCCGACCCCGGAAGGGACCGCGCGGTACAGCCGGTCCATGAGCTCCCCGAGGCGGGGCCGGACCTCCTCGGTCCGGAGCGACGTGCGGAGCAGGCGGACGCCGCAATTGATGTCGTAGCCGATCCCGCCGGGGGAGACGACCCCTTCATCGAGGTCGAACGCGGCGACCCCGCCGACCGGGAACCCGTAGCCGAAGTGGATGTCGGGCATGGCAAGGGCGTTCACCTGGATCCCCGGGAGCGTCGCGACGTTGGCGAGCTGCATCAGCGATGGATCGCCCTCGACCCCCGAGAGGAGCGCGGCGTTGGAGAAGAGCATCCCGGGTACGCGCATCCCGGGGACCTCGTCCTGCGGGATCTCGTACGTGAACTCGTCGCGCGCGATGAGACGAGGAACCTTCACCACGGCGCGGCGCGAGCGATGGCGGCTATTTAGTCCATCGAGGCGCCGACCGACCGGGACAAAGACGGAAGTAGGACGGTGGTCCTATCCGGGACGCACGCGCCCATGCACGTTCGCGCCATCCTCACCCTCGTCAACTTCGTCGTGGTCGCCATCGCTCTGGCGATCTTCTTCTTGGATCCCGCGATCGCGAGCATCGCGGTGTACGCGGTCCTGATCTGGATGTTCGCGAGCCTGATGATATTCTACCTGCCCTGGGGGAACCGCCAGCTCCACCCCTCCGGACCCCCGGTCGCGCCCGGTGTCGGGCCGGCGGGCTCCGGGGGCCCCTCGTCCGCGCCGCCTCTCCCCACCTCGGGGATCGGCTTCTGCATCTACTGTGGGACGAACCTCGCCCCCGGCGCGCCCGCCTGCCCGGCGTGCGGCCGAGCGGTCCGGATCGCGTAACGACGGGGGAGCGACGGTCGGATGAGGCGCGGGACCATCGGCCGGTTGCCGTACTGGGCGATCGCCGTCATCCTCGCGGGTCTCACGATCGGACTGATCTTCCTCGGCTTCAGCGTAGGGTTCGGCGACTATTCGTTCTTCTTCCTTGCGGTTCCCTTCGGACTAGCGGCGTGGTACATGGTCGAGTATTCTGCCCTCGACGCCGCCGCGGGAAGCTCGGCGCACGCCGCGGTTCCGTTCCCGCCCGAGGATGCGTTCGAGGATCCGGTGGTCGAAGCCGACCTATTCGACTCCCTCAACGAGGCCGACCGAGACGCGGTGGTGGAGAACTCTCCGCCCCCTGCGCCCTAGTCGGGGACGACGAAGAGCATCGGCTCGCGCGGGCGGACGCTCGAACCGGTGTGGACCTGGAGCCGCTCGACACGCCCGGCGACCGGGCTCAGGATCTCGTTCCGCATCTTCATCGCTTCTAGGATCAAGAGTACCTGCCCTTTCGCGACATGCTCCCCCTCCTGCACCCGCACTTCGATCGCCGTTCCGGGCATCGGAGGCACGACCGGGATCCCCGGACCACCGGCACCGGCCGGAGCGGCCGGCGACGGGAGCGCCGGGATGGATAGAGGGGGCGCGGGGGCGGCGCCGGGCTGGGGTGAGGTGGCTTCGACCGCCGTGAGGGGCCATCGCTCCCCGTTCACGTCGACCGGCCCCGGCGGTGTC
The DNA here is from genome assembly GCA_050013635.1 of Thermoplasmata archaeon. Taxonomy (GTDB): domain Archaea; phylum Thermoplasmatota; class Thermoplasmata; order Lutacidiplasmatales; family UBA184; genus Lutacidiplasma. Next base: position 2,160 of record JBEKEW010000184.1, read on the forward strand.
GGCATGCCGTCCGGCCACTGGTCGACGACGACCCGCTCGCCGGCGATCTCCAGCTCGACCTTCATCGGCGACCTCGCCACGATCACGAAGGGGTGGCGCGCGCGGTCGATCTCCACCGTCCCGCCGGCGAGGTCGACGTCGATCGTCTCCTCTCTACCGGCGCGTGCGATGCGCACTCGCATCGATCGACCTCCGTTGGGAATGGAGCCGGCTGCGGCCCTCGAACGCCCAGGGGCTCATCGCGCCGGACTCGCCGCCCGAAGAGGGCAGCGGAGCGGCGGGCGCCGTTACCGCGCCCGCCCGCAGCGCGCCGACGATCCCGAGCGCGGCGCTCGTCAGCACCGCATCGGTGAGGCCCCGATCGCGGCTCTCTCGGTAGGCCTTGTACACCGCGGGGAACACGGCGTAGGAGATCGCCTCCGCGTCGTCCGCGGCGGGGACGAGCGCACGCACCTCCTTCAACGCCCGATCGAACTCGGGCGCGAGCTCATCGGCCGGGCGTCCCTTCATCGGCGTGGCGCCGGCCAGCACCTTTCGGCTCAGGTCGGCATCGATCGGTCCCGGCGGGGTCCCGTACTGTCCTCGGACGTAGTCCCGGACCTCGCGCGTGATCGTCTGGTACCTCGTCCCCGCGAGGACATTGAGGACCGCCTGGATCCCCACGATCTGACTGGTCGGGGTCACGAGCGGAGGGTACCCGAGGTCGCGGCGCACCCGAGGGATCTCCTGCAGCACTTCCGGGAGGCGCGCGAGGGCGTCCTGCTCCTGGAGCTGGGAGAGCAGGTTCGACAGCATCCCGCCGGGGACCTGATGGAGCAGGATGTCGCCGTCCGTCTGCAGGCTCCTCAGATTCAGCAGGGGCCGGTAGTGATCGAGGACCCCGCGGAAGTAG
>JBEKEW010000185.1:0-3049 GCA_050013635.1 Thermoplasmata archaeon
GCACGACATCGCCTCCGGACCGACCGTCCCGGACCCGACCACGTTTGCGGACGCGGCCCGTGCGGTCGATCGCTGGGGCCTCGCTCCCGAGCTTCCGCCGCGCATTCGTCACCATCTCCGGGAGGGCGAGAACGGGCACCGCAGCGAGACCGTCAAGCCCGGAAGCTCGGCCGTGGCACGCGCTCCGTTCGTTCTCGCGGCCTCGAACCGGATCGCCCTCGAGGGGGCGGCCCGGGAGGCCCGCCGACGGGGGTATCGGTCGTGGATCCTCTCCAGCGAACTCACGGGAGAAACACGGGAGGTGGCACGCACGTACGCCCAGATCCTCCGCTCCACCGCGGGATCGAACCGGCCGGTCCGTCGCCCGTTCTGCATGCTCGGGGGTGGGGAGACCACGGTCACGCTCGGAACGCGCCCGGGTCGAGGGGGCCGCAACCAGGAGTTCGCGCTCGTCGGCGCGACGGTGCTCGACGGGGCCTCCGACCTCCTCCTGTTGTCGATGGGCACGGACGGGATCGACGGCCCGACCGACGCGGCCGGCGGGTGGGCCGATGGAACGACCGCGGGGCGCGCCCGGCGCAAGGGGGTCGATCTTACCGCCGCTCTCGAGCGGCACGACGCCTATCCTGCCCTCCACGAGCTGGGAACGTTGATCATCACGGGCCCTACCGGGACCAACGTCATGGATCTCCACGTCGGCCTCGCGGGCCGACGCCGCGGCCCAGCGTCCTAGGCGTCCGGATACGGGAACCAGGCCGGGTCCGGCGTCCGCTTCCAGTCGACGTAGATCGTTTTGAGCTGCAGATAGTCCCGGACGCCCCAGACGGTACCCTCCCCACCGAGCCCGCTCTCTCGGAACCCGGCATGGTACCCCTGGGGGGACTCCGGTCCGACGCGATTGATGTACGTCTCTCCGTACCGGATCTCGCGCGCGGCCTTCTCCGCCAGCGCGACGTCGCGCGTGAACACGTAGCTGGAGAGACCGTATCGGCTCTCGTTGACGCGCCGGATCGCGTCCTCGAAGTGTTCGTAGGTCAGCAGCGGGAGGACCGGGCCGAAGATCTCCTCTTGCGCGATGGGATCGTTGTCGTCCAGGTCGGAGAGGATCGTCGGGGTGTAGAACGCCCCCTTCCCGAGCGTACCGTCCTTCGGGGCGGAGCCTCCCACCAGGATCCTCGCACCGCGGTCGACGGCCGCCGCGGTCATCCGCGCGACCCCGTCGCGCGCGCCGACGCTGCACATCGGCCCGATGTCGGTCCCCGGAGCAGTTCCCGGTCCGACCCGCAGGGCGCGTACGAGGACGGCGAGCTTCCGGGTGAACGCCGGCGCGATCGACTCCGGAACGTAGCATCGCTCCGCCGCGATGCACGACTGACCCGCGTTCCAGTACCGCGCCCACACCGTCGCGCGCGCCGCCCGGTCGAGGTCGGCGTCGGCGGCGATCAGGACGGGGGCTTTGCCGCCGAGCTCGAGGAGGCACTTGACGACCCGCGGAGCGGCCAGCTTCAGTACCTCGACGCCGCTCGCGGTCGACCCGGTGATCGTCACCGTCGAGCAGCGAGGGTGCTGGATCAACGCCGGCCCGAGCGCCCCGCCGGGGCCGGTGACGACGTTGAGCACGCCCGGAGGCACGCCCGCGTCGCGGAGGGTCTCCGCGACAAGGAGGCTCGACAGGGGCGTGGCGCTCGCCGGCTTCAGGACCATCGTGTTGCCGCCGAGGAGCGCGGGGGCGATCTTGCGGGTGACGGTCGCCGCCGGGAAGTTCCAGGGGGTGATCGCCACGACGACCCCCCGCGGGAGCCAGACGAGGCGCATCGTCTCCCCCGTGGGAAGTCCCCCGACCTCCTCGCCGTTCAGGGTGCGGCCGAACGCCGCATAGTACGCGAAGTTGTCGATCGCACCCGCGACCTCGCTGCGGCTTTCGTAGAGGACCTTGCCCATCTCGTGGGTGATGAGGCGGGCGAGCTCCTCGCCCCGGGCGCGCAGCCTCTCGGCGACGCGGAGCAGGATCTGCGCGCGGGCGTGGGCCCCGGTCGCTTCCCACGCCGGCTGGGCGCGGTGGGCCGAGTCCATCGCGGCCCGAGCGTCCTCGGCGGTGGACGAGATGACCCGTTCGATCCGCGAACCATCCACCGGATCGATCACGTCGAACGTCGCGCGATCCCGGGCCGGGACCGCCTCGTTGTCGATCCACAACCCCCGGGGCCGTCCGGATCCGGTCATCCCGATCGGATAGCGGCCGCCGCGAATCAACGTTACGGCAGCCGGTCAGAGCGCTTCGCGCAGACGCGTGAGCTTCTCCAAGAACTCGATGCCCTCCCCGGTCGCCATCGGCTTCCCGTCCTCTCGGGTGAGCGGGAGACCCGCCTCGGCGCAGGCAGCTTCCGGAGGGCGACCTTCCAGGAGCAGGCGAACGGCGCGTTGCTCGCGCCGGCTCAACCCGAGGCTACCGAGCTGGAACTCTTCGAACGCCTCGAACGCGATCGGGCAGACGATCCGAGCGATCTTCGCGAGCTCGGCCGCATAGAGCCGGATCTCCTCCTGGGCATGGGGGTCCAGGCGGAGCGACAAGAAGTGGAAGAGGTTGTACAGGTTGATCTTCCAGTACCATTGCGTGTAGAATGCCACGGGCAGCAGGAGCCGGGCGGTCTCCCGCGCGACCCCCGCTTCCAGCGCCCGCTGGTAGGAGGCGTAGGCGTCGCGGGCGACCCGATCGAGGTCGCCCCGGAACGACGCCACCGCCTCCTCGGGGAGGGCGCCGCCCCGACCCTGACGGTTGCGGCTCGACTGGTGGCGGACCTCTTCCGGAACCGGGACCTCGTACTCTTCCACGAGGACCGAATAGCGCGCGCTGATCTCGTTCAGCGATGCGGTACGGTGGCGGACCCATTGGCGCGCGACAAAGATCGGGAGGCGGACGAGGAACTTGAACTCGACCATCTCGAACGGGGTCGTGTGGCGGTGGCGCATCAGGTAGCGAATGAGGGCGCGGTCGTCCCGCAGGGTCTCCGTGCCGGGTCCGTAGGAGACCCGCGCGGCCTGGACGATC
>JBEKEW010000186.1:0-3021 GCA_050013635.1 Thermoplasmata archaeon
AGCTCTCCTCCGCGCTTACTTACCAGGACATTCTCCGGGAGTCCTTCCCCCGTCGGATGCCGCCGTCGATGATCGACCACCTCGAGCGGATGTACTCCCTGTACGAACCCATCCGATTCGGCCCTCCGGCCCCCGTCAGCGATGCAGCGGCGAGAGAGTTCATCGTCGAGCTTCGGGCGTTGTACTCCGCGGTGTCGCTCCAACGCATGTACTCCGAATTCCGGTACGACTCTCGTGGCATCAACGTCGAGCTTCCCCAGCGACCTCCGGCACGGAGGTGACGGTGGTCGATCCGTCCTCCTGGATCTCCGCGGTCGAAGCGAGCTGGCCGTACTCGATCCCGGCGGTGGCGATCGCGGCCCTGGGGCTGGCGTGGCTGGTCGGGTCCCGGTCGGCGGATCCGCCCCGCCTCCAACCGCGCATCTACCGGGATGCGCCGACCGAGGCGTACTCCCAGCTCTACGGCGAGCTCCGGGAGAGAGGGATCGCTCGGATCCTGCGCGCGGACGTTGACCAGTACCTGATCGCACACCACCAGGTCACCCTTTCTCGGCTTCCGCTCACGCGTCGCGGCGCGCGAGCGCGCGGGATGGCCTCGGGCCCGAAGGACATCGCGTACTTCCGCCACCTGAAGAAGGACCTACGCCGCTTCGCGAGCTTCTCGCGGTCCCCGCCGGGGTCCCCGGGTTCGGAGCGCGTCCTGCGGGCCCGGGCTCTCCGCGCAGAGAAGGCCCTCGAACTCGCCCACCACTTGGTCGAGGAAGTGCGTCGCCTCGATATCGAGGGAGCAACGACGTCGGGAGGAGGGGCATGAGCACCCCTCCGCAGGAACGGGCGACGGTCTCGCCGCCCCCGACCCACGAGCCTCCGCGACCGTCCTGGGAAGAGGATGTGGAGACGACGCCGCCCGCTTCGCTCGTCGCGCGCGGCACGTTGCATCGCCTCCAGCGGGAGATCGCCACGGCCGCGTACGGGTTCGACGAGACGGTCCGGCTTCTTCTGATCGGCCTGCTGTGCGAGAGCCACGTGCTGCTGGAGGGGGTCCCGGGCCTCGCGAAGACCTACCTCGTTCGCACGTTCGCCCAAGCGCTCGACCTTCCGTTCTGCCGGATCCAGTTCACGCCGGACATGCTGCCGAGCGACATCTTGGGCAACGTCACGCTCCAACCTCGGACGCAGGAGCTCGAGTATCGCCCCGGACCGATCTTCGCGAGCGTGATCCTGGCCGACGAGATCAACCGGGCCCCGCCGAAGGTCCAGTCCGCGCTCTTGGAGGCGATGCAAGAACGCCAGGTGACGATCGACGGGGTCTCCCACCCGCTGCCTCGTCCGTTCATCGTGATCGCGACGCAGAACCCCGTCGAGCAGGAGGGAACGTACCCGCTCCCCGAGGCCCAGCTCGATCGGTTCCTGTTCCGGATCCTGCTCGGCTACCCGGACGAGGCGACCGAGGTGCGGATGTTGGTGAGCCGGCTAGGAGCGAGCGACGAGGTGACGGGCAAGCCCGTCCTCGGCCTCGCGGAGCTCGATCGGCTGCGCTCGCAGCTGGCGGGGATCCACATCGCGCCCGAGGTGGTCGACTATCTGTTCCAGGTGATCCGGCAGACCCGGCGGGACGATCGGATCCAGCTGGGGGCCTCGCCGCGCTCCGGGCTCCACTTCCTTCGCGCGATCCGCGCCCGTGCCCTCCTTGCCGGGCGGTCCTACGCGACCCCGGACGACGTCAAGGCGCTCGCGTTCCCGGTGCTGAACCACCGCCTCATCCTGCGGCCGGACGTCCTCGCGCAGCAGTTGACGACCGCGGCCGATAGCACGGAGCGATCGATCCGCGCGCTGATCGACTCTCTCCTCGGATCGTTGCACGCGCCCCGCTGACCCCCGCCGTACGAGGGAGGGGCGGAGCCGATGCTGACCCCGCGCGGAAAGGGCCTCGTCCTCGGCGCGATCGCGGGAATGGGGGTCGCTCTGTTCACGCTGAACCTCCTCCTGATCATGATCGCGGTCTTCGCCGTGACGTTCGTCGCGATCGAGCTGCTCGCCTTCGGCCGCGTGGCCCGGACGATCAGCCCCCGTTGGTTCACGGTCGAGCGGCTCGACGTGACGCGGAGCCTTTCGGCCGGAGGGCTCGGCGTCGTGCGCCTGCGGATCGCCCACCCGGCGCCGATCCCGTTCACGGTCGAGCTGTTCGACTCGATCCCGAACGTCGTCGACGTGGTCCGGGGATCGGCCCGGCTCACGACGTGGTGGCCTCGAAACGGAGAGTTCGTCCTTACGTACGCTTTCCGCGCGCGGGCCCGCGGGACGCATCTCCTCGGTCCGACGGTCGTCGTCGTTCACGACCCGCTCGGCCTCGCCTTCCGGGTGGTCGAGCTCGACTCGAGGGCGGAGATCACGGTCGCCCCGGCGACGCCGCGGGTGACCCTCTCCCGGACCGCCTTCCGCCTCGCGACCCGGTCGATCGGCTCGGTCTCCGTGCCCCGCCGCGGCTACGGGACGGAGTTCCGCGCCCTTCGCCCGTACCAGCCCCACGACGACTACCGATCCATCGCCTGGCGGCGCTCGACGCCGGACCATCTGATCGTGCGCGAGTTCGAGCAGGAGAGCCGGCAGGATTTCCTGATCGCGATCTCGCTCGCGCGCGATATGGACGTGGGCATCGACGGAGAGACGGCCGTGGACCGTGCGTGCGAGGCCGGCGTTCTGCTCACGCAGTACGTCCCGCGGGGCGGGGACCAGCTCGGCGTCGCCACCGTCGGGGCCGAGCCACGGGAGTTCCTCGCCCCGGGCCGCGGAGCGCTGCAGACCTTGCGGATCACCGACATCCTGACGGGGGTCGCCGCCACGGAGCCCCGCACCGACCTCGCGGGGCTGCTGCGCGGCCTCTCGGCCCGGCTGCGCCGGCCGACCCACGTCTTCGCCTTCACGCACGTGGACGACCGGATCGTGGAGATCTCGGGCAGCCTCGGTCTCTTCCGACGCGCGGGTCACCGTCTGTACCTGTTCCCGCCGGACATCCCGGGA
>JBEKEW010000187.1:0-2932 GCA_050013635.1 Thermoplasmata archaeon
CGGGGCCGCCGCGCTGGCGCTCGATCGCGCGGTCGGTCCGATCACTCCCGCTTCATCGGCGCGGAACCCGACGAGCCGCCGGATTTCCCCCCGAGCAGCGCCAGGTAGGCGTCCTCGAGGTTGAGGGTCGCGCTCGCGTAGGCGCGCACCGGCCCGAGGTCGATGCACTTGCGCAGGATCGCCACACGCGTCGGATCCCCGCCGTCGTAATCGATGCGGTAGCGCGTCGGGGAAAGCATGTTCACTCCCTTCGCGAGGGAACCGATGGCGACGAACCGCTCCGCGGGGACGGGTTGGGCGAACTCGACGTCGACCTGGGTCTCGGCGTACATCGTCGAGATCGCTTCGACGGTCTCGTTGAGGAGGATCTTCCCCTGACCGATGAAGACCGCCCGGTCGCAGACCTCCGTGACCTCGTTCAGGAGGTGGGAGCTCATCAGGATCAGCCGGTCCTTCTTGAGGCGGGTCAAGATGTTCCGGATCGCCACCCGTTCCGCGGGGTCGAGCCCGGTGGTCGGCTCGTCCAGGATGATGATCGACGGATCGCTGAGGAGCGCCGCAGCGATCACGACCCGCTGACGCTGTCCCTTCGACAGCTTCCCGGTCTTTCGGTCCAGCGGTGGGAGATCGAGCTCATCGGTGAGCTCCCGGATCCTCACCCTCGAGTCCGCCCGGCTCATCCCCCGCAGGTCCGAGACCATCTCCAGCGCGGCCGTCCCCGTTTGCCACGGGTACGGTTCGGGGGACTCGATGACGGTGCCCACGTCCCACAGGGCCCGCTTCGGGTTCGCCGTGACGTCGATCTCATCGATGAACGCTTGACCCTGCGTGGGTCGGGCGAGGCGGGTCATCAGTTTGAGGGTGGTCGTCTTGCCGGCCCCGTTCGGTCCTAGGTAGCCGATCGCCCCGGTTCCCTCGAACTTGAACGAGGCGTCGTCCAGCGCCACGAACGAACCGTACCGCTTCGTGAGGTGGCGCGCTTCCAGACTCGGCATATCTCCTCCCCTTCAGGTCTCCGCGCGATGGTAGAGAGCGAGAGCGATCGCGATGAAGAGGACGGCGTATACCGCCATGATGATCGAGGCCTCCCAGACCGGAGGCGAGCTTGCGGAGATGCCCCCGATCACGGAGCCGATCGCTCCGTCCGCGTAGAGGATGGAGTAGACGAGGTACTGACTCCCGATCAGTACCCGGACGAGCCCGTCGACGATGTTGAAGACCACGAGGAGGACGAGGATCGTGATCACGAGCCCGATCGCCGGGCTCTTCGAAAGGGAGCTAAGGCAGAAGGCGAACGAGAGTATCCCCAGGACGAAGAGTGCCGTGATCGCGTAGGAGAGCCCGAAGTTCAGCCACGGTACCGACCCGAACGAATAGAAGTAGATGCCTCCGAACAGGTCGATCGCATAGAAGACCGCCATGGCGAACATGCTGACGAGGAACGCCCCCGTGTACCGTCCGGCCAAGAGGACCGACCGGCGGACCGGGAGGGCGAGCGTGAAGTATCCACTCTTGGTGCCAAAGTCCGTCGAGATCGCGTCCCCACCGAAGAACGCCCCCGTCACGATCGCCAGGAAGCTGATGAAGCCCAGAGTTCCCGCGAGGTAATCGGAGGACGTGGCACCGAAGCTCGAATGTACCCACGCAGTTCCCTTCACCAGGAACGCGATCGTGAACCCCCCGCCGATGGCGAGGATGATCGCCATGATGATCCAGAATCGGTACGTGCGGTAGTACCCTTGGACCTGGTTCCAGGCGGCGACCTTGAACTGGTCCCAGTCGGAGAGTATGGGTCGGGCCATGACGACCGCCGACCTCGGGAGCATATTTGAACCTTGGTCCGCAGTGAGGCGTGGTGCGAGCTAGCGGGCGACGCGGGGCCTTCCGCCCTAAGGAACTCGCGATCGTCGGGGTGATCTCGAGGGTGCGCGTCCGGGGGGACCCGCTCACACGAGGCGGTACTCGCGCCGGCGCGAGTCGCCGAGAGAGACCGACTCTTCCACGAGACCCTGCTTTCTCAACGAGTCGAGGGCGCTCTGGACCGTGCGGCGGGGTAGGCGGGAGAGCTGGACCAACTCGCTCTGATCGATCCCGCGGTACGTCTCGAGCAGGTAGTACAGGAACTTCGCCGCGGGAGGCCCGTTCACCGCCTTCGTCGTCCGGATCCCGCCGAACGTCTCCCCGCGGAGGCCGAGCCGTTCCGACGCGAGCGGCGCGACGGACGTCAAGGAGATGTTCCCGAGATTCACGTCCGATCCCAGACGGCGCAGCAACTGCACCTGCTGGCTCTCGAGCGGCGCCTCGATGATCAGCTCCTCCCGAGGATGGTCGGCGAGGATTGCGCGCACCCAGTCCCACTTGATCGCCCCGTCGCCGTCGTAGATGCCGACCGATCGCCCCGACTCCCGGCTCTCGATGACGACCTTACGGGGCTGCTGGGTGCGGGCCCAGCCGATCTGATCGAGCGTTTCCTTCAGCGACAGTTGCTGTTGGATGTCCTTCTTGCCGACCTCGATGTAGACATCGAGACCGCGGCGCTTCCCTTCGGTGGTGAGCCGCTCCATCTGGGTACGTGAGAGGTCGAGGACCCCGTTGGAGACCTCGAGGATGTCGAACCCCAGCTCCCGGACCTCGTCGATCATCTCGAACGCGCGGTCCCGGCTGACCGCGTACTCCAGCAGCGTCCCCCCGGTCGAGACCTCGATCCCCCGGTCGTGGTACCTTCGGATGCGGGCCCGCACCTTCTCGCGCGGTATCAGGAGCGGCAACCCCCAGCCGATCTTGGCGACGTCGATGTACGGTGCCAGCTCGTCGAGCTCGGCGTCGCGCAGCCCGTGGAGTCGGTCGAGGACGTGGGTGATCCCGACGTTGCGGGGCCGTTCGACCTTGGATATCTCCGTCGGGAAGAACTTCGCGGACCCCTTCCGCGGCA
>JBEKEW010000188.1:0-2900 GCA_050013635.1 Thermoplasmata archaeon
CGAGTTGCGATCAGACCATGATGGCGTGTCGGCGCCGCATCGACTCCTCGTTCTCCCCTCGCGAGCGCATCGACTCCGCCACCAGCGCGTCCGTCAGACGCAGGCTGGCCGCTTCGAACAGCGTACCGAGGGGTGCGTAGCGCGGGCGATCGGCGTCCTCGGGAAACTCGAGCGCTACGAGCGCGGTCCCGGTGTGGGCGAGCTTGGAATGGGCCTGCGCCGTAATCACCACCAGGTCGGCGCCCTCGCGGCGGACGATGTTGGCGGTCTGGATGCTCGAAGAGCTCTCCCCCCCGCCGGAGAGAATGAAGACCACGTCCCCGCGCTCCACGATCGGGGTGACGCTCTCCCCGATCACGTAGGCCCGCAATCCCGTCTGGACGAGGCGCATGGCGAACGCTCGCCCGATGATGCCGCTGCGCCCGGCGCCGTAGACGAAGATCGCCGGGGCGCGGTTGAGCAGATCAACGATCCGCACGATGACCGGGGGATCGATCCGCTCCAGCGCCTCGCTCACGCGCGTCCCGAGATACCGTTCGGCGGCGAGGAACTGGCCCGGGTCAACGGCGGCGTGCGCCATGGCGTCGAGCCTCCCGGTGCTTCTTCCTCGCAGGACGGTGCGGGCGCGCCTTCGGCCGAGGACGGGCCTTCGGCGGGCGCGATGGGCGGCGACCCGGCACGAACTTCGGCCGGGTTGGTTTCGCAGTCTTCGTGACGTGGGAGGGGGTGGGTTTCGGCTTGAGCACCGGGGAGGCCGCCGCCGGAGGAGGACCGTGCTTCTTCGTCCACCGCCGAGTCAGGGCCCGCTCGTAGAGGACCTTCATGTACATCGCGTCGTGCTCCAGCAGAGGCGAACTCGAGATCACCGTAGCGTCGTAATCCCGCTCGGCGAGGAGCTCGGCGAGAGTATCGAAACGGACCGTTCCGCGTTTGATCGGCGTCAGGCGGAACTCGCCGGGTCGGTAGATCTCGACCCCGGAGAAGTTCAGGTACAGGGACCCCCCGCTCGCCTTTCGGAACTCCTGGAGCACCGGGTCGAGATCCTCGGGCTTCTCGAACGTGATCCCCCGCCGGGCCGCCAGGTGCGGCAGGTTGAGGATCGGGACGGTGCCCTTCACCCGCCGGACGAGCTCGAGCACTTCCTCTTGGGAGCCGAAGACGTCCGGGTGGCCGCTGGGCTCGATGCCCAAGCGCACCGTGCCCCTGCTGAACTGGGCGAGCCAGCTCGAAAGGTCCTGTACGATCTGGGTGATCGCATCGATCGACCGGTCGCGGCCGATCGCACCGTAGAACCCGAGGTGGGTCATCACCATCCGAGCGCCGAGACCCTCGGCGAGGACCGAGGTCCACTGGATCTGACGCTGGGAGCGCGCGCGGGCCTCATCGCTGCCAAAGAAGTCGACGTAGTACGGCGCGTGCAACGTCAGGTCGACGTCCAGGGCGCGCGCGAGGGCCTTCGTTTGCTGCAGGTCGGCGTAATCCTTCGCCAGGCTCGACGTGATCGTGGTCAGAAAGTCGCGACGTTTGAGGGGGCTCGTGAGCATCGACAGGGTCGGTACGGTCCCCATCGCTCCGTTGTTGCCGACCGTCACGACGAGCTGCTGGACGAGCTCCCGGGGGCTCTTCGCCACCTCCTCGTCCATCGCGAGGCGCGAGAGCGGGTTGACCTTGATGAACTGAATCTCCATCGCTGTGAGGCCGAGATGGTGAATGTCCGCGATCCCGTCGCGCAAGGTGCGACCCTTGCACGAGAGAGGGATCCCCGCCGGTCCAAAACGGATCACGAGTAATCGACCCTCAAAAACAGTGGGCTGGGACCATAGCGTCCCTCTATTTATCGGGTCTCCCGGCGCGCGACGGACGGTCCGGGGACGGTCGGGGGGGGCCCTACGGCATCTCCGGCGCGGGGGACGCGCCCGCACGCTCCCGGGCCCGTGCCGGGGAGAACCCAAGGCCGATCAGGTAGAGCTCGGAGGATTGTTCCCGAGAGGCGGGGGGCTTTGTACGCACCCAGCGCGCGAACGCCGGGCGTAGGTCCGCCTCGAGCTCGGCCCGCATGTCCCCATCGAACACCTTGGCCACGAACGACCCGTCCGGGTGGAGGACCTCGCGCGCCACGGTGAACGCCGCGCGGACGAGGTCGACGCTGCGGGCGTGGTCGGTGGCGTACGCTCCGCTGATCCGAGGCGAGAGGTCGGACAGTACCGTGTCGAACCCTTCGTTCCCGAGCCGGGCGATCAGCGAGGTGTCCCCGACCCGACCGCGGAGGGGATGCACTCCCTCGACCGCCTCGACCGTCCGCACGTCGACCGCGATGACCGTACCTCGGGCACCGATGAGGCTCCGCGCGACGAGCGACCAGCCTCCGGGGGCTGCTCCCAGATCGAGGACCCGCGCGCCGGGTCGCAGGATCGGGTACCGGGAAGCGAGAAAGGAGAGTTTGAAGGCCGCCCGCGAGCGTAGCCCCTCCTTCTGCGCCGCCCGGTAGTACGGGTCCCGTCGCCGCTCCGCCACGAACCGTCGGACCATGCGATCGCACGCGAGGATTCGAGCGTACTTGAAGCGGCCCGGCAACCGCGCCGGGCGGCCGGTGGGGCCGTCCGAATTTGAATCGGAGTCTCTTGCACCCCAAGCAAGAAGGATGGTCCAAGCTACCCCACGGCCCCGTGACCGCGCCGGCGGACTCCGGACCCGGGTCACTTAGATAAGGTTGCCCCGAACGCGCCCTACCGCTGGACGAGGAGCCAGGCGATCACGCCCGCCGCACCGATGATCGCAGTGTTGGCGATCGCGAGCCAGAAGAACGTTCGGAGCTCATGCCGACCCCATTGCGGGGTCACGTCCGGAGAAGGGGTCGAACCACCGGGGGTGGTCGCGTAGGGGGTCTGCCAGCCCTGGGT
>JBEKEW010000189.1:0-2883 GCA_050013635.1 Thermoplasmata archaeon
ACGCTAGGGGGATCGCGGAACGTGTTGCCCCAGACCACGTTGTTCGAGCCTCCGTAGAGGACGAGCTCGGTCGGAGCGACGTGGCCACTCGTGGGAGCGACCGTGACGAAATTGTTGTCCATGATCAGATCGCCCGTCGAGTTCCACACGTACACCTCGGCTTGCGGTGCCGGGTTCTGCGATGCCGGGACGGTGATGTAGAACGAGATCTCCGTCCACGCGGGCCAGCCCCGGATGGCGGCCCCGTTCGAGAGCGTCACGTGGCTGGTGTCGAAGAAGTCGATGTTGAGGTAGTAGTACGTGCTTCCACTCGAGTGAACACAGAACGACGGGGGTGCGTTCACATCGACATATACGTTGGTATTGTTGAGGTAGATCCCCGGGAACGAGCTGAAGGTGTAATCGTTCGAGCTGTAGAACACCGAGCTCAGGTTGTTGTTCGGGGCACCGCCGCAGAACGTACACGACGAGGTCGGGTTGTTGAACAGCACGTACTGGCTGGAAATGGTGCCCGTTCCCGACGAAGAGATACCGGCGAGTTGCCCGTTGTTCAACGCCCAGAGCGGCGTATACACTCCGCTCGCGGGGCTGTACGGCAGGACGGCGGTGAGCGTGACGGTCGACGACCCGACGGTGATGTTGCCGAACTGCTCCTTGTAGTCCGCCAGCATGATCTCGTAGCTGTACGTTCCAGGCATCAGGTACCACGCCGGAACGTCTCCCGCCCATTGGAAGCCCTGGCTACTGAAGTTCGTGCTCTGGAAGAAGACGAACACGTACGGCTGCGTAGAGACCGGCACAGGGGATCCTGAGACCGTGATCGCGTTGATGACCTTCGTGTTGCCGATATTCACACCCGCCGAAGTGGTATAGTTCCACAGCCCGTGCGAGATGAGGGGGCCCTCCGATAGATAGGCGGTCGCGGACGGTCCGCTGCCAAGGAAATTGACCGCGATCCCGACGGTCTGCTCGCCGGTCTGGCTCCCGACGTTCGTGGCGGCCGGGACGTTCGAGAACCGGAAGCTGGTAGGCGTGCAGTTCTCCCCGATCGAGCAGTACTTGACCTGCATCGTGGCGTTCGCGACCCGCATCAGGTTGCCCGCCCCGTCATCCGCTCCGATGAACGCATCGAATTCGTAGGTCTCCCGGACGGAGTGGCTGGTCTTCCCGCTCGCTTCCATGTAGGGGGCGTGGAGGGTGATGGGACCTCCGGTCTTCGGCTGGGAGTTGAAGATGAGATAGTCGTAGGTGCCGTGACTAACCTTTCCGGCGGACGAGGAGATGCTATAGTTGTACCAGAGAACTTGGTCGCCGCCCGATGTAATCGAGGTGTTGATGTAAGCGTACACGCTGAACGGAGGCGGGCAGTAGAAGTACGGAGAGAACGCGACCCAGACGCCCGTGTAGCTGCCGCCGGTCGGGGACCAAGCAAGGAGCGAGGACGGCTGCATCGACGAGCTACCGGAGGTGAAGTTCCACGTGTCGTCGACAAAGGAGATCGTCTGGTTGTTGGTATCGTAGGAGATCACATTCTGGAGCCAGAAGTCGTACGTCGACTTCCCGAAAATCGTGACGTTGGGCATGACCACGTTGAGCTGGCCGCCCCACTGCGTGGGGGTCCCGCTGTCGGGGTAAAAGTTCGCCGAGGAAGCGTTGACGTTGAGGATCCCCTCAATGCTGTTCGCACGGATGGTGTTGTACCGGATCCCCCCGTTGGTGTTGTTCTGTCCCTGATAGTTGATGCCCACGGGGTCGGTCTGCGACGCGGCCAAGGTGGGGACCTGGGCGGTGATCTGGTTGCCGGACTCCATGACGCCGTTGACGTACTGGGATGGGATGTACCCCGTGTACGGCATGTGAAGGTCCGCCCGGGGCAGGCCGGCGGCGATGGCGTTCGCGCCGATGGTGTTGACGTTGTTCACGAATTGAGCGTACGAGGGATCGTTGGCGAGGGTCAGGAGAGGTTGGCCGTCGAGGGTAGGCGCGGCGACGGGCACGGTCGGGGCGGCGCTCGCTGGGGCCGCGACCGGCGCAGCGGGCGAAGCGGGCGTGCTCGCGGGTACCGACATCGATGACTGCGCGATCGTAGCGCTCCCCGGGGTCACGGCGGTCGGGGACGCTGCCGCCGAACTCGCGACGAAGCCGAGGGCTCCGAGGCTGCTCAATACCATGATGGCACACACCGCTACGGCGATAAACGAGCGCTGGGACATGCTCCTTAGCACGCGCGAGCTCTACTTATACCTTCGTGAATGCGAACTCCACCGCATCGTCACGGAATGCGTACGACGGGGCCGTATCGTGCCTCGGAGGGGCCGCCGACCCACGCCCGCCTCTATCGCACCGCGGGTCGTGGACATCGCACGATCAACGCCGTCGGAGGAGAACGATGACCCCCACGACCACGACGACCGCCACTCCGGCGACGACCACGACGATCCAGAACGGGAACGACGCCGACCCGGAGCCGCCTGTGGACGCCACGGCGATCGGGACGGTCGCCGCGGCACCGGAAACGACCTCCTCTCCGCTCGCGGGGTTGGCGGTGTACCCCGAGGGTGGCTGGACGGTGTAGGAGTGGGTGCCGTTCGCCAACGCCACCTCGATCGCACTCGTCAGAGACGCATGGGCCTGTCCGTCCACGACGACCGACCAGTTGGTCCCCCCGGGTAGGCCCTGTTCGGAGAACGTGACCTCGTAGGTTGTCTCGGCGAAGGTCAGGTCCACAACGGGAGCCGGGATTCCCGAGACCGCGACCGACCCCGAGTATGCCGAGCCCTGGACCAGATGCCATCCGGGAACGTCGGAGATGGTGTAGGGGTAGGTGCCGTTGGATAGGGGAATCAAGATCTCGTCGGTGGTCGACGCGTGTACGGCGCCGGA
>JBEKEW010000190.1:0-2871 GCA_050013635.1 Thermoplasmata archaeon
GGTCTCGGTGTCGATCGGGGTCATCTACAGCGCACCGACGTATGCGGTGACGTTCACGGAGAGCGGGTTGCCGAGTGGTACGGCCTGGGCGGTGTCGTTCGCGGGCCAGATCACGGTCTCGACCGGCACGTCGATCGTCTTCCACGTGGCGGCGGGGACGTACAGCTACTCCGTTGCGACGACGAGTGGGTACGCGCCATCGCCGGCGAGCGGGGCGCTCACCGTCTCGGGCGCAACTCCCGTCAGCATCACTTACACACTGATCCCGCCAGCGCCCACCGCGCTGGCGGCCAGCACGCCGGTCGCGGTGAGCGGGCGGTCGGACTGAATCGGATTCGGCGATCGGTCTCCCCGGGGAGCCCCCGCAGCGATGGGTCCTCTCGGGGTGGGCCATCGAGACACGTCTCGGTGTGATCGCGCGACGGCGCGGCCTTCAGCGCGGGCGTCGGTCCGTCGGTCAGCGACCCGGATCCGACCCTTCCAAGGCGGTAGTTCGCGATCGGTCGACTCTTCGACGGACCCGCGCACAGAACCCCGCTCCCCGGGCGAGCGGCGCATCAGGTTCCGGACATCATGCTCGCGCGGACCCCTGCACTCCACCGACCGAAGCAGGTCTTGAGTCTCCGCGACCCCGCCGGAACGGGACCGGAAGCCTCGAGAACGGCGCTCCTCGCGCGAGGGCACGGGTGTCTGGATCATCGCCCCGATCCTTCGACCGCTCGTGCTCGACCCCGACACTGCCGGCGCGGGAGGGCGACAAGAGCGTGTGGGCTCGCACGTCGCCTCACCCCGGGCGGATCCGACCCAGCCTGACTCGCAGCGCCCGAGGTGAGCGCTGTCCGCACCGTCGGTGCGACCGACGCAGCGGTGCCACCCGACGAACCCGCCTCAAGGGAGTTCGCAAGCGCGGCCCAGAACGGAGGTCGTCCTCGCGATCGACATTTGCTCGGACGTCGGCGACGAATCTCCGGCCCGAGTTCGACACGCAATTGAGCCCGTTTTACGTCAGCCGGTCGAGGGGAGAGCACCCCCGATGGTTAGGACCACGGCTCCGAGCCGCTACGTCAGCGACCGCCACCCTTCCCGAAACCGTTCCACCGACAGATCTGCAGCCCGCAGGATCGCTTCCTGTTCCTTCGTGGGCTCCGTCACCGCCCACCGCGTGGCACCCGTAGTTCCCCACTCCAGTTCGTCCAGCGTGCTCGCCCGAAACTGATCCAGAGCCGCGGCCCCGGTGAAGCCCAGACTCCGTACCTTCTCCTCCAGATACTTCTCCACCAGATACGCCAGAACGCACAATTGCAGATGCGCCTCGACCCGGCGCTCCAGCCGGTGGCGGAGCGGGCGCACTTCCAGCACTCCTTTCAACTCACGCCACCCTCGCTCGATCACCGCCAACCCCTGGTAGAGCCGAGCGACCTCCTCCGCCGGAAGCTCCGTGTCCGTCGATAGGACCCACCACCCGGCCCATTGCCGGACCCGATCCACCTTCCCCTTCCACTCTGTCGTCAATCCCTGGAACGAATCCTCGTCAAAGTCGAGCTCGAACAGGTCCGACAGACCCGCCTGCGCGAGTTCCCGCTGCGCTCCCTTCAGGATCGCGTGGTGGTCATCCTTCCCCACCCGCTTCCTCCACCGCTTCAGGATCGCTTGACCCTCGGCCTTCCGACGAACCAGCGTTTCGAGTTCCCGCGTGCGTCGCTCGGGGTTCAGCAGTACAATGTGGCGGATCCCCTCCTTCGTGACCGCCTCGCGCACCTCGTTCGTATCGCTCACCGCTATCGGCTTCTTCCGGGCGGCCAGCGCCAACGCCTCCTGCGCCACCGCATGGCTGGTGCGCTCGGCCAGAATGTAATGGAATCCCTGAGCCTGCAGGTCCTTCACGATCTCGGCCGTTCGCAACCCACGGTCGCCGACATACAGACCGCCCCGAATCCCGAAGACGCTCTCCAACCGCTTCCGCATTCCCTGGACCGTTGTCTCGTCCTTCGTGTTGCCCGGATACACCTGCATCGTGATCGGGAATCCTTCGGGGGTCACGACCATCCCCCAGCTCACCTGCGGGCGGTCCGGACGGTGATCCCGCGAATACCCGAACCGACCCAGATCGCCTCCCGTCCCCTCGAAGTAGCTTGACGTCAGGTCGTGGTAGAGCACCGACGGACCGTGGGTGAGGGGGCGGACCACCTGCTCGTAGACCCGGGCCTCCAGCCGATCCTTCCTCCGCCAGAGCGCGTCCATGCTCCGATAGAAGAGATTCTCGTGCAATGGCCGCCCGGCAAACCCCACAAGGAACGGGGTCGCCGACGTGGGAAGCCACTCCAGCAGGCCGTACTTGGACGTCGGATCGTCCAGTCGGTTCAGAACCATCGCCTCGATGAGCTGCGCGACCCGTCCCTTCCCCGGTATACCGTTGAGCGCATCGAGAACGATCCGGTGGAGACCGAGTTTCCTCCAGAGAAGATGCCCGACGGCGACCCGGCCGTAGAGCCAAGTGTGCCGCTTGCGGATCGCGGCGAACTCGGCGAGCGCTCGCGTTGGAACGGGCGGAAGGAGCGGGGATCGTTCGAGCCACGCCCGAACGTTCGCAATCTGCTGGTCAGTGACGCGACCCAACTGGAAGACCGTCACCCGACGCCAGCGGCCCTCCACGCAGACCTTCTGGGCGATGCGCCCGTAGCGGTGGCCCTTGACGGTGTCGACGAGCAGATGGAGCGCGGCCACGACAGCCCATGGCGGCCGGTGTACAAATAGTTAGGCCCATTCAAGCAACGTAGTTAGGACCAAACTATCCGACTCTCCGAGAGAGGCTCAACCTCTTTGTCGAACTTCGGCTCCGGCCCACCTTGGATGTGGTTGCGTGGTGCTCGG
>JBEKEW010000191.1:0-2862 GCA_050013635.1 Thermoplasmata archaeon
CGCCGGGAGTTGACGGGGATCCCCGATCTCGCCCGCATCGCGTCCCGCCTGGCCGGGCGACGGGTGCGCCCGCCCGAGCTCGCCGCGCTGCGCGATGGCCTCGCACGGGCCGCCGGGCTCGCCGATTCGCTCCTCGTCCCCTCCGATCCCCCACTCCTTCGCAGCCTCGCCCAGTCGATGACCCCCCCCCCGCGCCTGCTCGAGCGTCTGCGCTCGGCGCTCCCGGACGAACCGCCGGCGACGGAAAGCGCCGGCGGCCTCTTCCGACCCGGGCACGCTCCCGAGATCGATCGGTGGATCGCCACCGAACGAGCGGCCACGGACGAGATGGCCGCGCTCGAGCGCACGGAACGAGAGGCGAGCGGAATCCGGACGCTCAAGATCGGCTACAATCAGGTCTTCGGGTACTACTTCGAGATCTCCCGACCCCATCTCGAGAAGGCTCCCGTCCACTTCCGACGGCGCCAGACGGTCGCCCAGGCCGAACGGTTCACGTCGGAGGCCCTCGAGGAGATCGAACGCCGGATCCTAGAGGCGCGGGAGCACCTGCGCACGGAGGAGGCGGCCTTGTGGGAACGGTTCCTCACGGAGCTCGATGCCGACGTCCCGGCGATCCACCGGGTGGGCCGGGCCGTGGGGACGGTGGATACGCTGCTGTCCTTCGCGCGCGTCGCCGAGCGACGCCGATGCGTCCGCCCGACGGTCGACCGTTCCCCGGCGCTGACGATCCGCGGCGGCCGACATCCGGTCCTCGATCGGCTGCTCGGCGAGCGGTTCGTCCCCAACGACACGGAGCTCGACGCGGAGAGCGCGCGGCTGCTCGTGCTGACCGGTCCGAACATGTCCGGCAAATCGACGTACATGCGTCAGATCGGTCTCATCGTGGTCCTCGCGCAGGCGGGATCGTTCGTCCCCGCGCAGTTCGTTCGGATCGGGCTCGTCACGGGACTCTTCACCCGGATGGGGTTCACCGACGAGATCGGCCGGGGGAAATCGAGCTTCATGGTGGAGATGACGGAGGTCGCGGAGATCCTGCGACGGGCGGACGATCGGTCCCTGGTCCTCCTGGACGAGGTCGGCCGGGGGACGAGCACCTTCGATGGCCTGGCGGTCGCGTGGGCGACGATTCGGCACCTCCACGACGTCACGCGCTGTCGCGCCGTTCTCGCGACGCACTACCACCAGCTCACCCAGCTCGTCCAGGAGCTCTCGTCGGCCCGCCAGGCCCACTTTGCCGTCCAGGAGCGGTCGGAGGGGATCGTCTTCCTCCACCACCTCGTGCCGGGCAGCACCGATCGCAGTTACGGGGTCCACGTCGCCCGGCTCGCCGGGTTGCCGAAGGACGTCCTCGACGAGGCCGATCGATTGCTCCGGCAGTTGGAGACGGAGGGGGTGGAGCTGTCCGGTCGCGCACGAGGGGCGGCACCCCGCGCGGGCAAGTACACCCAGGCCATCCTCCTATCGACCGAGGCCCCCGCGGCCCCCTCGCCGATCGTCCAGGAGCTTCGGGACCTTGACATCGACCACCTGACGCCGATGCAGGCGTTGGCGAAGCTCGCCGAGCTGCGCCGACAAGCGCGGGAGATCGAGCGGGGGGAGCCGCCGTGACCCCCGTCCGCGCCCCTGAGCCCCGCGCCCCGATCCGTCGGCTCGATCCCGAGACCATCCGCCGGATCGCGGCCGGAGAGGTCGTCGAGCGGCCGGCGTCGGTCGTGAAGGAGCTGGTCGAGAACGCGATCGACGCGGGAGCGACCGAGATCACCGTCCGTCTCGAAGGAGGCGGCTTGCGCCGCATCGAGGTGGCCGACGACGGGACGGGCATCCCGCCCGACGAGCTCGAGCTCGCGGTCGAGCGCCACGCGACCAGCAAGATCGGCGCCGACGGCTCGATCGACAGCATCCGCACGCTCGGGTTTCGTGGGGAAGCGCTGGCGGCGATCGCCTCCGTCTCGAAGTTCCGCATCCGCTCCCGCACGGCGACGACCGAAGCGGCCTCCGGCCTCACGATCAATGGGGGCGAGCGGCTCGGTCGGTTCGAGGCCGGTCGCGCGGTCGGGACCACCGTGGAGGTGGAGGAGCTGTTCTTCAACACCCCCGCGCGACGCAAGTTCTTGCACGCGCCGGCGGCCGAGCAGGTCGAGGTCCTCCGCACGATCGATCACCTGTATCTCGCCCGGCCGACGGTCGGCATCTGGATCGAGATCGATGGGCGCGAGGTCGGGGCGTACCCTGCCACCTCCGATCTCGCCGACGCGGCCGCGCGCGTCCTGGGGCCGGAGATCCTGCATCAGTCCTTTCGGGTCGAAGGGGATCTGCCCGGAGGCGGGCGCATCGTGGGCGTTCTCGGCCGGCCGGTAACGGCGGTCGGGCATCCCCGGGACCTGTACCTGGCCGCGAACGGACGGACGATCCAGGCCCGCGCGCTCGCCCAGTCCGTCCGGGTCGCCTATCACGACTACCTCGCCAAGACGCGCTACCCGATCGGCGTCCTCCACCTCGAGCTCCCTCCCGATCGGCTCGATGTCAACGTCCATCCGACGAAGCGCGAGATCCGGTTCTCGCGGGAAACCGAGATCGCCGACGCGGTGCGACTCGCGGTCCGACGCGCCCTGATCGGCGCCCCGGCGGTCGCCGAGCCTCCCCCGCATCCCCTCGCGCCTCGTACGCGTCCCCTCATCTCCGATGCCGGTGGCGTCGACCTCGCGTCCCTCCCGCCCGCGCCCCGGCTCGACGTGTCGGTGCTCCCGCTCCCCTCCGCCCAACGTCGCTTGGACGTCGCCGAGCCGCCGCTACGGTTGCTTCCGACGTCGGGGCGACCCCGTCTCACGCTCCTCGGGTGTGTCGGGGCGTTGTACTGGATCG
>JBEKEW010000192.1:0-2861 GCA_050013635.1 Thermoplasmata archaeon
ATTGCATCTCCCTCCACGTTACCGGTCCCCCCGTCGAAGTGGACACGAGCCGGCCACCCTACGACCGACGTCGGTGCTCGCGACGTCATAACGGGAGCGCGACGGTACACCTCGGACATCCATCCTCCAGGCATGTTGTATGGAAAGGTGCTCTTCGCGCCCACGTACGGTGCGAAGCTCCGGCGTGTTGACCTCTCCCGCGCGGAGGCCATGCCCGGGGTCGTCGCCATTCACGACGGTGATTTCGTCGCGGTTGCCGCTCCGGACCTCCCCACCGTCCACGCAGCGTTGAAGGCGCTCCACGCCGAGTGGGACTTCACGCCTCAACCGTCCGAGAAGGAGATCGTTGCGTACCTCCGCCAGCACCCCACCGAGGGAGAGGACCTCTGGGACATGATCCATCACGAGGCGGGAGACGTCGAGGCGGCGTTGGCCTCCGCTCCGATCTCGCTCCACGAGACCTATACGACCGCCTACATCGCGCACGTCCCGATGGAGACCCACGCCGTCCTCGCTTCTTGGGAGGGCGAGAGGCTGACGGTCTGGGTGGGGACCCAAACGCCGTTCCGCGCCCGGGACGCCCTCTCCGATGCTCTGGATCTGGCTCCCTCGAACGTGCGGATCATCGTCCCGCCCACCGGCTCCGGCTTCGGCGGCAAGCATGCCGCGGAGCTCGCCGTCGGAGCCGCCCGTCTCGCCCAGGCCGCCCACCGACCGGTTCGGATCGCGTATACGCGCGAAGAGGAGTTCACGCAAGCCTACCTCCGGCCTATGGCGGTGATCGACATCCGGTCCGGGGCGGAACCGGACGGTCGACTGGCGGCCTGGGAGTTCCACGACCTGAACGCCGGTTCCGCGGCCGCTCGGATCCCCTATGCGGTGGCCCACCAGAGGATCGACAACCAGCCGGCTCTCTCCCCGCTTCCCCAGGGTTCCTATCGTGCCCTGGCGGCGACCGCGAACAATTTCGCCCGAGAATCGCATATGGACGAGCTCGCCGCCCGGGTCGGCGCGGACCCTGTAGAGTACCGGCTGCGCCACTTGGCGGACGACCGACTCGCCGCCGTGCTGCGCGCGGTCGCCGATCGGGCTGGGTGGGCCTCCCACCCGGGATCCGCCGGCCGCGGCCACGGGCGTGGCATCGCTGTGGGGCTGGAGAAGGGAGGCCGGGTCGCCACCTTCGCGGAGATCCGCGTCCACGAGGACCGACACCTCGAGGTCGTTCGGATCGTCACGGGGTTCGAATGCGGGGCCATCGTCCATCCCACGAACCTCCGTGGCCAGGTCGAGGGAGGAACGATCATGGCGTTGGGGGGCGCGCTCTTCGAAGCCATTCACTTCGAGAATGGCCGCATATCGAATTCTCGGCTTTCAGAGTATCGTGTCCCACGGTTCCATGATGTTCCGCCCATCGAAGTCATCCTGCTGGATCGAAGGGACCTCCCCTCCCAGGGAGCGGGTGAGACCCCGCTCATCGCCGTGGCGCCGGCCATCGCGAACGCGATCTATGACGCTACCGGGCATCGCATCCGCTCGTTGCCGTTGGTCCCTGATGGGACCGTTCCCTAGGTGACCCGCGGCCGCAGGGGAAAGGAGGACCGGCCCCGATATGCCTCCCGGGAATGCTCGTTGAACCAAGGAGGTCCCGAACGTCCACGGAGAATCCCGAGCTGGCCTCTGCTGACCTCGGTCAGGAGTTCGCCAACCTTTATCCTCAGTCCCGACTCTGAAACGATGGATGAGCGGGGCGGTAGCGCATCCCGACCTGCCTTTCCGTCCTACAGCTGCGCGCCGCCGATTCTTATCGTGGTTTCCTCCGGTCCGCCTCGTGTGGATCGCCCTCCTCGCCGTCGCCCTCCTCGGAGTCCAGTATCTCAACGGACTCGGCCTCTCCTCCCTCGTATTCCTGCCCCTCATCGCCGTCATCACCGACCTCGTCTTTCAGCGAGTCCGCTTCCCTCACCTAAGGTTCCCCGATGCGGCGATCACAACGGGCCTGTTCCTGGCGTTGATCTTCCCACCCACGGCTCCCCTTCTCCTCGCGGGCGTGGCCACCTTCGCGGCCATCGCGATCCGGCACGTCCTGCGGCTGGGCGGCCGACCCTGGTTCAACCCGGCGGCGTTCGGCGCCCTCATCGGAGCGCTCCTCCTTGGCCTCGCCCCCGCGTGGTGGGTAGCGATAGGTCCCACGGGCGAGGTCGCGATGCTCGTCCTCGGTGCGCTCCTGCTCGCCCGTAACTGGAGGGCGTGGCGCCTTCCTCTCACGTTCTTCGTCGCGTACGGTGCCCTAACGTTCGTTCAACAGGTGTTCGTCATAGGGTCGGCACCTCCGAACGTCCTCCTCCTCGAAGCCATCGACCCCGTGATGCTCTTCTTCGGCCTGTTCATGGTCGTCGAGCCCCGTACGGCCCCGGCCGCACCGCACGACCAGCCCCTCTTTGCGGGAGTCGTGGGCGTCGCCGCCGCCCTCCTGCCTATGGTCCTCCCCGCCCTCGGCATCCTCGTCGCCCTGCTCGTGGGTAACGCCGTCGCGGTGGTCCTGCGGCGTTCGGCGACCGGCACGACCTCCCCGGTGGCACGGCCGACCGCTCCCGTCCGACGTGCGTCGAAGCGGCGCAGAGTGCCCACCTCGCTCCCCGACCGGTGGCCGGTCGGCTACCGGGTCACCGCAGGGATCCTCACCATCGTGCTCGTGGGCACAGTGATCGGAACCAGCCAGATCACGTTCACCGCACCGGTCTTCCGCCCGGGACCGGGAGCTGGAGGCGCCTCCACCTACGGATGCCAGAGCGATAATCCGTCGATCCCCGCATCGACGCTCTCCGCCCTCCACAAGGCGCTCGGCCCGTCGGTCATCCTCT
>JBEKEW010000193.1:0-2847 GCA_050013635.1 Thermoplasmata archaeon
TCGGCGTCCTTCAGTCGCGCCGCCGTGTCGACCAGGGCCCGTGCCGACTCGAGCTCGACGTAGGCCCTCGCCACACAGGCACGATCCTCGTCGTGCGCGCGGAGGCGAGCCGATCGGCACATCTCTTCGAACGCCGCGCGTGCGACCCCCAGCGCGCACGCCGCGATCCCGACCCGCCCCCCAGCCAACGCTCCGAGCGCGATCGACAGTCCCGTGCCCTCCTGCCCGAGCAGGGCATCTTCCGGCAGATGCATCATGTCGAAGACCAACTCGGTCGTCTCGCTCCCGCGGATCCCCATCTTGTCCAAGCGCTGGGCGACGGCGTACCCCGGAGCGCCGTTCGGTACCAGGAATGCAGAGATTCCCTTGGCGCCGTGCGCGGGGTCCCGCGTCGCGAAGGCGAGAACGACGTCCGCCGTCGCACCGTTGGTGATGAACATCTTCGAGCCTTGCAGCCGGAAGCCGCCCGCGACCCGATCGTAGCGGGTCGTGAGGTGAGCCGCATCGGAGCCCACGCCGGGTTCGGTCAGCGCGAACGCGCCAAGGAACTCGCCCTGGGCCAGGGGGCGCAGGAAGCGGGCGCGCTGGCCGTCCGTTCCCCATCGGAGGATCGGAGCGGAACAGACCGAGAGATGGACCGAGAGATCCGTGGCAACGGCCGCGTTCGCCCATGCCAGCTCCTCGAGGACCCCCGCGAACGCGGTCGTGTTCCCGCCGCGGCCTCCCCACTCCGGTGGGATCCCGAGCCCGGTGAATCCCTCCGCGGCCAGAGCGGCCATGAGCTGGGGGGAGACTCGATCGGTGCGGTCGATCTCCGCCGACTCGGGAGCGAGGCGCTGCCGGGCGAACGCACGGGCGCGCCGTCTCCACTCGGAGGGGTCCGGGAGGTCCGCTGACGGCATGGAGGCGCGAATGCCGACCAACCCTTAAGGCCCGCCGTCGGGTCGGTGCCTCCGGCGAGGCGGTGGAGACGGTGAGCGCTCAGCCCACGCCCAAGGACCGTTTCAGTGCCCTGGACATGCTCGCGCTCGCGCGCGAGTTGAGGACGGTCCTCCACGCACGCGCCGACAAGGCGTTCGATCTCCCGGGGGGAGGCTGGAGCGTCACACTGCGCTCGGCATCGGCCGGTCGTCGGGAATTGATCCTCGTCCCGGCGCGCTACGGGGCGTTGGTGGAGGAACGCGCCGAGCATGCGGAGGAGTTGACCCCGCTCGCCAAGGAACTGCGGAGGCTGCTCTCGGGTGCGATCCTCCACTCCGTCAGCGAACCTCGGGGAGAACGGTACGTGGAGATCGACTTTCGCCGTGCGGACGGCGAGGAGCTCGGCCTCATCCTGGAGATCTTCGGGCCGGGGAACCTGCTCGTCACGCGGGCCGGGCGTATCGTGGCCGTCGCACGACCCCGGACCTGGGCCCATCGCACCATGCGGGTCGGTGCGGAGTACACACGCCCCGCGGAACGTACGGACCCGTGGAGCGCGGACCGCGGGGTTCTCGAGGCCGAGCTCTCCCGCTCCCGGACGGACCTCTCGAGCACGCTCGCGGCCCGGCTCGCTCTCGGTGGTCCTATCGCGGAGGAGATCCTGGCCCGGTCCGGGATTCCGGACGGCCCCGCGTCGGTCGACGCCGCTCGCACCTCCCCGCTCCTCCACCGTTCGATCGCCGAACTGTATGCGGAACTGGGAGGACCTCCCCGAGGATTCCTCTACGAACGGGACGGGATCCCGGTCGATGCGACCCCGTACCACGGCGTCCGCTGGAGCGCCGATCCGGAGGTCCGGGAGGTGTCGACCTCCACGTTCAGCGAAGCGGCCTATCGGTATTTCCGTACCCTAGCGACGGCCGCCCCCGTCGAAGTGCCGGCGGTCGACAAGGCGCGGGAAGATCTCGAACGGCAGGCTGGGCGGCAACGTTCCGCGATCGCCTCTTTGGAGGTGGCCGCGAAGGAGCTCAACGCGCAGGCCCAAGCCATCTTCAGCCACTATCCGGAGGCCGAGTCGGCCTTGGCGCGGGCCCGTGCCGAGGGTTACGACGAACGACGGATCGAGGTCCCGCTGGGGGAGCGCACGGTGCCTCTCCTGCTCGATCGGCCCTTGCAAGAGTCGGCTCAGGCCCTCTACGAGGAGAGCAAGCGCCTCCAAAGCAAGCTGCTCGGGGCCCGGACGGCGCTGAAGGAGACCGAGACCCGCCTCGCGAGTGCGCCGATGCAGCCGACTCCTTCAGCGTCTTCCGGCCTGGCTCCCGCCGTGCGACGCAAGCCGCGATGGTTCGAACGTTATCGATGGTTCCTTTCGTCCGAAGGAGCGATCGTCATCGCCGGACGGGACGCCGCGTCGAACGACCTCATCGTGCGCCGCCACCTTCGGGAGGGCGATCTGTACCTGCACGCGGATCTGCACGGGGCCGCCAGTGTGATCGTCAAGAAGCCGGATCCCGGCCGGCCCGCCATCTCCGAGGCCACCGTCCGCGAAGCGGCCCAGTGGGCCGTCGCGTTCTCCAAGGCCTGGCGAGCGGGTCTCGCCTCGGCGTCTGCGTTCTGGGTTCATCCGGATCAGGTATCGAAGTCCCCGAACACCGGAGAGTTCGTTGCCCGGGGAGCGTGGGTGATCGAGGGGACGAAGAACTACCTCAAGAATCTCCCACTCGAGCTAGGAGTCGGGACGATCGCCTACGAGGACCACGAGCTCTGGACGGTCGCTCCGCCCTCGTCGTTCGCGGCCCGCGGAGGCCTCCGCTTCCTCATCACGCCCGGGGAGGAGCGCAATCGGCCCGAGCGGGAGTCGGAGCTGGCCCGGGAGCTGGGAGTCCCGCGGTCGCTCGTCCAGTCGTTGCTGCCGGCCGGCGGCAT
>JBEKEW010000194.1:0-2798 GCA_050013635.1 Thermoplasmata archaeon
CGTCCGGGTTTGGTTCCAGTCGTTCGAATAACCGACCTCCTCCCATTCCCCCTTGCCGCAAGGGCACGCGTAACGCCGCCGATAGGTTTCCTCGTAACTCATCGTATCCCTGGAGGACGTGATTCTCACCCAAGGTATTTGAAAGGCGGGCGAGGGAAGGGTGTCATTTCGAGGGCCTAAGGTGATACCCCCGAGGTCGGATGGGCTCGGCCGGATTTGAACCGGCGATCTTCGCTGTGTGAGAGCGACGTCTTAACCGCTGGACTACGAGCCCACGCGCCGACGCGAGCGCCGTCCGACCATTAAGGCTGCTAGAGCGGGAGGAGCAGGAACAACGGGACCAGGAGGCTTGCCGCGACCGTCAGGATGAGGCCGCTCGCGAGCGCGAGACTGCCGGCCTCAGGTTCTCCGTACCGCACGACGAAGTACAGGGTCGTGTCCATCGCGGTCGCACCCCCCATCGCCGCCAACCCCTCCCCCTTCACCCGCCGCCCGATCAGCGGAGCGACCACCATCGTCAGGTTCTCCCGCAGGAAGTTGGCCAGGAACGCGACCAATCCGAGGGCCGCACCAAGGCGGGCCGAGACCAGCGGGCCGTCGAGCGTGTACCACCCGAAGCCGACGGAGATCCCGAGGCTTGCCGCGACGGTCGTACCGGTCGTCACCGCGTAGATCAGCCCGGCGGCGAGCGCCCCCGCGACCGCCGCGAGCACGGGGACCCACACCCGACGCAGCGTGTCCCACTGCAGCCGGAGGGTCAGTCCCACGAGGGCGAGCAGAACGTAGAGGGCATACGGGATCGTCGCGGTCGCGGGGAATGGGACGACCAACCCGAAACCATAGCCCGCGAACAACGCTCCGATCAAGGCGAACGAGAGCGGGATGCGTTCCGGGACCGGGGGGACCGTGCTGGCGGGCGGGGCGAGCGTACGGTGGGGAAGCATGGCGTACACCGCGAGGGTGCACGCGAGGATCAGTGCCGCGAACCCGATCGCGAGCGCCACGTTGGGGGCGAGCGTGCTCGGGCTGACGTCGGTGAGGGAGGCTCCGAGAAGGAAGACCAGGACGACGACGGTCGCAATCGTAGCCCGCGGGATCCACGGGGTGGTCGGTCGCCACCGCCATCCCACGAGGCAGCCGGCGGCGAATGCGGCGTAGAGGAACGGATCGAACTCCACCGGCCGCTCAGCCCTTCCATCGGCGGACGCTCCGGGAGGCCGGCGTCGCCGATGGTCCGTGGCCGAGGCGGATCGTGGTGTCCCGCGCAGGGCCGAAACTGACGAACTCGACCGGGACCCCGGTCTCCTGGGTCACGAAGGAGAGGAAGGCACGTAACTCCCCCGGCAGCGCCGCGGCGCCGTCCTCCCGGAGGCGTTCCCGGAGCCGGGGGTGGAACTCCCCCCAGCAGGGGAGTCGTTCGTAGACGGCCTGGACCCGCGAGAGGTCGTCGGCCGACGTGGGCGGCCGGTCCGTGAGCGACGTGCCATTGGGGAGGTCGTACCGCACGCAGACCGGAACCTCCTCGAGTCCCCCGAGCACGTCGACCTTGGTGATCGCGAAGGACGTGAACCCGTTCAGGCGGGCGGCGTACCGCAGGAGGACAAGATCGAGCCAGCCGCACTGGCGGGGACGGCCCGTCGTCGCGCCCCGCTCGCCTCCGACCCGCTGCAGGTACTCTCCGATCTCCCCCTCAATCAGCGTGGGGAACGGCCCCGCTCCGACCCGCGTCGAGTACGCCTTCGCCACCCCCACGACCCGGTCGACGGCCTGGGGCGGGATTCCGCTTCCGACGAGCGCGCCGGCGCTCGTTGGGTGGGAGCTCGTGACGTACGGGTACGTCCCGAAGTCGATGTCGAGGAGCGAGCTCTGGGCGCCTTCCAGAAGGATCCGATCCCCCCGCCCGATCGCCTCCCATAGGATCGGCTCGGTGGGTTGGATGTACGGGGCGAGTCGCCCGCCGACGTCCGCGAGATCCGACGCGAGCTTCTCTCGAGGGGGGAGATCCGGCAGGTGGGCTTTGCGAACGTACAAGAGCTCGAGACGCTGGCGCAACGTCGCGGGCCGGTCCAGGTCCCCGAGGCGGATCCCCCATCGGCCGTACCGATCGGCGTACGCCGGTCCGATCCCGCGTCGTGTGGTTCCCAGCCCACCGGAAGGGGAGTGTTGTCCTCGCAGCTCATCCTCCCAACCGTCCTCGATCTCGTGCAGCGGAAGCAGGACATGGGCGCGATCGGAGAGGAGCAACTTGCCCCGGAACAGGCCCCGTTCCTGGAGTCCACGCAGCTCCTCCTCGAGCTTCATCGGCTGGATGACCATCCCCGGGCCGCTGATGCCGGTCACTCCCGGGCGGAGGACGCCGCAGGCGAGCTGATGGAGCACCACCACGCCTTCCGGCAAGTGGACCGAGTGGCCCGCGTTCGGTCCCCCGCCGGTACGGACGACGTACCTCGCGTCGGAGGCCAGGTAATCGGTAATCTTCCCCTTCGCTTCGTCGCCGAACTGGGCCCCCACCACGACGGTGACCGGCATGGGATCGATCCAGCCGGTCGGGAGCTGTGAGGGTAGATGGCCCTTGTGCCCCTCGGGGGTCGGGATCCCGCCTTCTAGTCGAATCCCCACGCGCGCAGGTCGCGGCCGAGCTGCGCATCGCGGGCCTGCCGCATCCGGCGGGTCCACCCCGGGACGAGCATGTACGCGCCCGCGAAGAGCCCGGTCCCCCACGTGAGGGGATCGAGGCCTCGCTCCTTCGGGTGTCGTCCGAGGAATCGCAAATACGATGCGGCCCGCCGGGCGATCGT
>JBEKEW010000195.1:0-2784 GCA_050013635.1 Thermoplasmata archaeon
GTCCGGAACGTGCGGACCCCGGCAGAGATCGACGAAGTCACCCGTGGAGTACACCGACACGCTCTCCCCTTCGGGAACCTCGTGGATGTACCGAAGCTTGTGCGGGTTGGCCGCGAACATCTCCTCGGCTTCGGGTTTCGAGATCTCCCGGCGGGAGAACGGGTCCTTCGCGCGGACCGTGCGGCCCATCGCCCGGCGCATCTCCTCGAGATCCTCCGGCGTGAGGGGACGGACGTCGAAGTCGTAGAAGAATCCCTCATCGGTCGGAGGTCCGTGGGTCGGTTTCGCCCCGGGGATCACCTCGGTCAGGGCCTTGGCCACCAGATGGGCGGCGGAGTGCTGCAGGATATCCCGACCGGCCCGATCCTCGAAGGTCAGTGGGGCGAGCAGGGAGTCCTTCTCCACATGCCGGTCGAGATCGACCGGCGCGCCGTCCAACGTGGCGGCGAGGAAGGTCGCAGACTCTTGGGGCCGCCACTCCTGGAGGATCGCGCGGACCGTGGCGCCGCGCGGGACCTCCCGACGGCTACCGTCGGGGAGCCGTACGTTCACCGTTGCGGAATCGGGCATGGAGGTCTCCGAGGACGAACCGACCTCGCTCCCCCCCAAAAAGGGTTCGGCCGGGGTCTCCGGAGCCGATCGGTCCGCCGTGGGTCGCCGGTCGGCAGCGCTTTCTATCGGCAGCCATTCGTCCGTTCGAAGATCATGCCGCACTATGTGTTCCTCGTACAGCTGACCGATCAGGGGATCCGCACCATCAAAGAGTCGCCGAAGCGGGC
The DNA here is from genome assembly GCA_050013635.1 of Thermoplasmata archaeon. Classification (GTDB taxonomy): domain Archaea; phylum Thermoplasmatota; class Thermoplasmata; order Lutacidiplasmatales; family UBA184; genus Lutacidiplasma. The sequence continues at coordinate 780 of JBEKEW010000195.1, forward strand.
GGGCGATTTCGAGCACGCCGTGACGGCCGCGGGTGGGAAGGTTCTCTCCATTCTCCACACGATGGGGATCTACGACGCGGTCGTTGCCGCCGAGCTCCCGTCGGATGAGGTGGCGAACAAGCTCGCACTCGAGGTGGGGCTCTCGGGGGCCGCGCGTACGATCACCCTGAAAGGATGGACCGCTACTGAGTTCCGTCAGCTTGTGGAGAAGCTCTAGCCCCGCCGCGACCCGGCCGAACCGCCCCGAACGACCTCGCGGAGGCGCCGAGGCACGGATAGAAGGTACAGGTTGGGCCCTGAACCCGACGTGCCGCTGCGCGGCCCCAGCACGCGTGCATCTACCACTTGGTGCGTGCGTGACGCTCCTCGGAGACCTTCGGTGCGCAACGACTCAGGAAGAAGCTAACCACGCCCTTGGAGGGCGAGGTGGGGTCCGGCGACGCGCTCGTCGAAGACCGAGTCGAGGAGCGACGGGAGCTCATTCCACGACGAGAGCACGCGATCCGGCGGAGGGTGGATGGGATCCCCCGCGCGGCAGAGCGACGCGTATCGGGGCCCGTACGCCCGGGCTCCCAGAAAGAGAACGGAGCAACGGAACCCGGCGGCCCGTGCGCCGTGGACGTCGATCCCGAGGTCACCGATGTGCACGGCCTCGGACGGGGATGTGGCGAGCGGTTCGAGGGCTCTCCAGAAGATCTCGGGAGCGGGTTTTGCCCAGGGGAGCTCGTCGCTGAAGGCCCAGGATTCGATGAACTGCGCCAGGTCGAGCCGCTCCATGACCCTCCGCATGCTCCCCCCGGTCTCCCCGACGAGGTTCGAGACGACCGCCGTCCGATAACCCTCGTCCGTCAGCCTTCGGAGCTGATCGCGGGCGCCCGGGACCGCCTGGAATGGTTGCTCATCCACCAGGGCATCGAGCGCCCGGACCCACCGCGTAGGGTCCGCCTCGCGACCCGCCCGATACGCAGCGTCCACAGCGAGGTTCCCCACGGCGGATCCACGCCCCTTCTGTCCGATCGCGGCGGAGAACGCGAGCCGCGCCGCCTGGGCCGGATCGACGACGCGCCCCGGGGCCCGATGGCGTAGCCGGGGAGAGGATCGGACGATCTCCTCGAGAATAGACTCTTGGCTCTCGATGTACCGGTCTTCGGCCGCGGGTGCGAGGAGGATGAGCGTATGCCAAAGGTCGAAGGTGACTGCCGGCAAGAACTCTTGCTCCTCAGTGTGCGCCGGCATTTGAATCCTGACCTGCCGGGTCGTCGGGGTTCCGGGCCTCCCGCGGGTCAAGCACCTTCGAGCGACGAGCCTCCCGTTTCAGGCTAGCAAACGTCCCGGCTTTCGTCGCGAGCTCCCTGAGGCTGCCCGTCGACCCCGCGCACCCGCATCCTGCGCGCGGTCGGGGTCCCGACCCAACCGGCTAGAGCATCCCCCACGACGCGTTCACCCAGACTAGCATCACGTCGGATCCGGAGCCGTCATCGCCGGCCCCACACTCGTACGTCCCACCCCAGGTCCAGAATGAGTACGAATCCGACCCGCTCATCATCGAGTGACCGAACATCATCCCGCCGGAGCCGTGCATCCAATGCTCGAACGCGGGCAGCTACGCATTCGAAGGAGGTTCCGGTTTCAGGCGCCCGTCTTGGCACTCCAGGGCGCTACGCGGCCGGTTCCGAGCCCCGGGGGTCAGGGGATCTCGGTCGGATTCCACTGGCTGACGCGACCCCCGCCGCGCAGCGCGTCCAGGCGCGCGACCTCGCCGGGGGAGAGGGAGAAGTCGAAGATCTTCGCGTTCTCCTCGATCCGTTCCCGGTGCACCGACTTCGGGATCTCGATGAGCCCGTGCTCGATCCCCCAGCGCAGCAGAACCTGCGCGGGGGTCCGGCCGTGCGCCACCGCGATGTCACGTACGGTCGGGTCGTCGAACCGGCGGCCCCGGGTCAGCGGGGCCCACGCTTCGAGATGGATCCCGTGCTGCTCGCAGTAGGTGAGGAGCTCGGGGTCG
>JBEKEW010000196.1:0-2781 GCA_050013635.1 Thermoplasmata archaeon
AGGAGGGAGCTAGGCGGTCGGACATCCGGACGACGAGATAGCCGAGGGCAAACGCCGCGAACGGCGCGACCGCCCAGAGGACGAGGAGCGTTTCGATGGTGTTCCACCGGATGGCAATCCCATCCGCGAGGCCCGCCCCGACCGCCGAGAAGACCAAGATCTGGATCGTCGACGTCGGGATCCGCACGAAATTGTACGCGGCGGTGAGCGTGAAGGCGCTCAGCACGATGGCGAGGGCGAGCCCGAGCGAAACCGCGGACGACGCGAGGATGCCGTGCCCGACGGTCCCCTCCACCGCCCCGCTCGCGAAGACGGCCCCGAGGAGCGTGAGGGGGGCCATCAGGAGGAGTGCCGGGCCCGCCCGGATCGCCCCGGCGGCGTACGGCATTCCCATGCAAGCACCCGTGTAGTGCCCCCCCATGCTGAACGCGAAGGCGAAAGCCGCAGCGATGAGCACGTACGCTACGGCGAGCAGGTTCGTCTCCGACGGGACGGCCCCGATCGCGCGATCGACGGGCCGGACCGACCCTCATGAGGACGCAGGCTCCGAATGAGCACGGCAGCGTGACGATGCGCGCCTCTTAAGCCCCTGAGTGCGAACTCCCCGGAGTACGGTCGGGCAGGGAATGCCACCGCGCGGTCGCCCCCGTGGTCGCGGTCTGCCCCGACGGCTATCGGTCCGGTCTCGCCGAGGTCTTCCGAGCCCGCAACCAGAGAGCCGTCATCGCCGCGGCGGCGATTCCCAGCACGACGACCCCCGCTACGAGACCGTAACCGAGGACGTTGCTGAAGGCGCTTCCCGGTGCCGTCGAGGGCGGGGCGGAGGTCGGGATCGGCAGGTAGAAGACCGTGACGGACTGGGAGCCGTTGTCCATGAGCACGGCGCCCCCCCCGTCGTACAGCGTGTAGCCCGCGACCTTGCCCGCGATGTAGCTGAACGGGCCGTTCGGTAGCTTGACATCAATGGTGCTGTTCATCGTATTGAAGAGCGTCGACCCGACGACGAGCCCCCACGACGTGCCGGGCGCGAGCCCGTACTCTTGGACCGTCAAGACATAGTACTTCGGAATGAACTGGATCAGATAGTTGTAGTTCGTCCGGCTCTCGAGAATCGGTCCCCCCGAGCTCGGGAAGGAAGTGTTGAACCCCGGGGGAAGGATGACGGTGAACTGGAACGTGCTGTTCGGGCCGCCGGCCTGCTCGCAGACCAGCCACTTGAAATCGGTCATGAAGGTCACCCCATTGACCTGAACGCCCCAGTAGCCGACCGTGATACCGGTCTCCGTGAAATTGATCCAGTTGGGCACCCACGGTACGGCCAGCGGGTAGCGGTCCACGTTCGTCACGTTCAGGACGAACGGGGTGTCCACGATCCCGTCCGGCCCCGGCGTCGTTTGATTCGGTCCGGAGGCAGAGTCCGGGGAGGTGTGGTTGCTCCAGAAGTTTCCCCCCTCCGGGTAGCCTGCGGTCCAATGAATCAGCTGGACGGAGGGGTCGTTCCGCCAGCTGCTGTCGTCCTCGAAGTTGTTGTGGTAGATCCACGTTCCCGTGTTTGCCTCGATCTCGAAGGAGTATCGATCGTCGAGGAACTCGTTGTCCGCGACCGTGACGTTGACGTTCGAGGTCAGCTGCATCCCGTACGTCGAGAGGGAGGCGTTGTTGCCGTCCACCTCGACCCCATTGCATCCGACGAGGGCGAGCGAGACGTTGGTGCGGTCGAACTGGTTGTCCGTGACCGCCCCGCTAGAGAGGCCGTCGCCGTAGAACCCGATCCCTTTCACCGTGCTGCCGTTCCCGGCATCGTCCCAGCCCACGGTGAAGAGGCTCACGTCGACGAGGTAGAGCGCGTAGCCCGTCGCGTTGTCGACCTTGTTGAAGCTCACGTTGACGTCTGAGGAGCCGTTGAGGCCGATCGCCACGGATTCCACCCGCGAGAGCGTGTTTCGAACGATTGAGAGCCCCTTGGTCAGGTTGCTCTCGATCCCGTACGCCGCGGCATCCGAGAGCTGGTTGTCAACGACCTTGACCTCTCGGTCCAAGGAGAGGTAAAGACCGGCCCCCGAAACGTTCGAGGAGGCGAAGTCGTTCCCCGTCACGACCAAGCCCGAGCTTCCCTCATCGTGCTCTCCGAACCGGGCGCCCGTCGCCGTGTCCTGCGAGAGGGTCAGGTTCTCGTCCTGAGATGTGGAGAAGGCAGGGCCGATCGACCCCGTCGCGGGCTCGGCCGTCGTGGCCATGATCGCGACGGAAGAGGAATCTGAGACCGCGACGCCGGTCCCCCCGTAGGACGAGACGTCGTCCGAGCCGACCAGCACGTCGCTCGAATTGCCGATCTCGATGGCGGTGCCGCCGCAGTCGGTGATCGTACTGACGTTGACCGTGAGGTGGTCGGTCCCCTCGACGAGGACTCCGATCGCGGTCGACCTGGGAAACCGCTCGTCGGACAGGTTGAGGAAGGTGTCCGAGTACGCCTCGACGGCCACCCCCGCGTGGGAGGCGTAATCGTAGGAGGACGAAACGTCGGTCGAGTTCTCCACATGGAGCCCCACATGGGAGTTCGATAGGTTGTTGCGCTGGATGATCGACCCGGTGACGTTCGATTCCACGATGCCGGTGCCGCTGCGGGAGTAGTTGTTCGCCTCGACCGCCACGCTGTTCGAGAGGTCGATCTCGGCTCCCACCCGTGATCCGGTCGCCGTGTTCGCGTCGATCTGGACGCTCGAGCACCCGGCAGCCCAGGTCCCGTCGATGGTCGAGTTCGCGAGGTTGCTGTCCCTGACG
>JBEKEW010000197.1:0-2733 GCA_050013635.1 Thermoplasmata archaeon
AACCCCATCGTAGTCTGGATCGAGGGCTGTAACTCGCCCTCGTGAAAATGGATTCCGTAGTAATCGCGGGTCAACATCCCGCGGTGAATGTGCCCCTGCTCTTTGCACACACCGCCCGTCAACTCATCCGAGTTGGGTCGGAGTGAGGGTGCCTCATCCGGGGCGCTCGAACTTCGGTTCAGCAAGGGGGAGTAAGTCGTAACAAGGTATCTGTAGGGGAACCTGCAGATGGATCACCTCCTAGAACGCCTTCTTCGGAAGGCCGTTCGGACGATGGTCGCAACCTTCGCGTCGGTATTGCTGATCTCCCTTCCCAAAGGGTCCATCACCCATTTTAGGTTAGCTAAGCATTCCTTATTAGCTCGGAGAACTCCACGGAGGTTGTGTTGGTCCCACCCCACCTCCGGAGCCTCCCGCAGGAGATCCTCGGCGCCGGCGCGGCACTCGCCCGGGGCGAGCCGATCCTGGTGTTCGACGCTCCCGACCGCGAGGGGGAGACGGACCTGATCTTCCTTTCGGAGAGGGCGAGCCCCGAGTTGATCCGGCTCGCCCGTCGGGACGCCGGGGGGCTGATCTGTACGGCGATCTCCGAGGAGCTCCGGCGCAGGCTCGACCTCCCCTTCTTTTCCGACCTGCTCGCGTACGCGCAGGCCCGTTACCCCCTGCTTGCTACGCTCGCCGAACGCCCTCGCTACGATCGACGTAGCGCGTTCGGCATCACGATCAACCACCGCGCGAACTTCACGGGAGTGAGCGATAACGAGCGCGCGCTCACGATCCGCACGGTCGGCGAGATCGCGGCCGCGGCCTCGGGGCTCTCCGTCGAGGCGATCGGTCACAGGTTCCGGGAAGCGTTCGTCTCTCCGGGGCACGTGCCGCTGCTCTACGCCGCGCCCGGTCTCCTCGCCGAGCGAAAGGGCCATACGGAACTTGCCATCTCGCTCGTCCGCATGACCGGTCTCTCCGAGTCGGCGACGGTCTGCGAGATGCTCGGCGACTCGGGCGGCGCCCGATCCCCCCTCGCCGCGCGACGGTACGCCGAAGACCATGGATGGACCTTCCTCGAAGGAAGGACCCTCACCGAGGCCTGGCAGCAATGGTCCGCGTAATGGCCACGGGGGTCTTCGACCTCCTGCATCCGGGTCACCTATACTTCCTCACGGAGGCGCGTCGGCTCGGCGACGAGCTCGTGGTCGTCGTCGCGCGGGACCAAACAGCGCGGCGCCTGAAGCACGAACCGTACGTCCCCGAGATGATCCGGCGCGAGATGGTCGAGGCGCTGAAGCCGGTCGATCGAGCCATCCTCGGATCCCCCACCGATATCTATCAAACCGTGGTCGAAGTCCGCCCGGACCTGATCGCCCTCGGCCACGATCAGATCTTCAACGAGGCCGAGGTCGAACGCGAGTGCGCGCGCCGCGGCGTCCCGGCGAAGGTCGTTCGCGTCGGCGTGCTCCGGCACGATGAGCTCGCGACCCGCAGGATCGTCGAACGGATCCTCGAGCGGGCGCGCAGTTCCCAGGAGGCGAGCGTGTGAAGCGGGTGGGGGTCGCGGACACGACGTTCGCGCGGGTCGATATGGCCGGTGCGGCCATCCGCGCGCTCCAGGCCGCGGGAACCGGGTTCCGGATCGTCCGTCGCACGGTCCCCGGGATCAAGGACCTGCCGGTCGCCTGCCGCCGGCTCTTCCTCGAGGACCACGTCGATCTCTGCATGGCGTTCGGGATGCCCGGCAGGGCCGAGTACGACGCGACGTGCGCCCACGAGGCGTCCCTCGGCCTGATGTTCGCCGGGGTCCTCGAAGCCAAGCCGATCGTCGAGTGCTTCGTGTTCGAAGCAGAGGCCGCCGACGACCGGGAGCTGGAGATCCTCGCGCGGCGACGCGCGGAGGAACACGCCCTCAACGCTTTCGCCCTCCTGTTCCGGCCGCAGGACCTGACGCGCCGGGCCGGCACCGGTCTCCGCCAAGGATTGCGCGACGCCGGGCCGGCACGGCCGACCCATTGACCCGATCTACCAAGCACAACCTAAGAACCGAACGGAGGAAACAACGATGCCAAAGAACCCAGGAGCCGGAACCGGAGTACGTGTAGCGGTGGTCGCGAGCGAGTACAACTTCGACGTGACCTCGTCGATGGTCGAGCGGGCGAAAGAGGAGATCGCGTTCCTCGGCGCGACGCTCGGACCGGTCCTGAAGACGCCCGGGGTCTACGACATGCCGCTCGCGGTCAAGGCCCTGTTCGCGCGGAAGGACGTCGACGCGGTCGTCGCCCTTGGGGCGGTGATCGAGGGGGAGACGCAGCACGACGAAGTGGTCATGAACCAGGCCGCGCGCAAGCTGGCCGATCTCTCCGTCGAGTACTCCAAGCCGCTCGGGCTCGGGATCACCGGTCCGGGCGAGACCCGCCTGCAGGCCCAGGAACGGATCGAGAATGCGGCGACGGCCGTACGGGCCGTGGTCAAGATGGTCCAGCGACTGCGGGAACTCGACTGAGCCCAACGGGGCGGCGCCCCGGCACCGCTTCGCACCGTTCCGGCGGCCCGGTACCCGGGTCGTGCCACGTCGTCGGTGCGATGGTGCGGCGGTCCGTGGGGGACCCGAGCGGCTCGGCCTAGTACTACTTCGGTAGTTACTGCGGTGTGGTCCTCGACCTCGTCCATTTCGTCCCCTGAAGGCGCACTTGGGAGTCGGTCAGGGCCAGCAGTCGGTCGAGCATCCGTTTCCGAAGTCCG
>JBEKEW010000198.1:0-2692 GCA_050013635.1 Thermoplasmata archaeon
CCCGTCGCGCCGTCGTCGCTGCGAGATGCAGGCACCCGCCCCGGCGTCACGCCGAGGCGCCACATCGCCCGCGGGGCGAGGAACACGGCCCCGGCAATCACCCAAAGGACCGCGGCCGCGAAGTACGTCGTTCCCACCCCGAACGCCCCGATGAGGAACGCCCCCCCGATCTGGGCCACGGGCAGAATCGCAATGCTCCCGAGCGAGTCGATGCCGAAGTACCGGCCCTGCATCTCGGTCGGGACGACGAGCTGTGCGGCGGTCAGCCAGGCCGTGCCCGCGAACCCTGCCATGACGCCGAGGGCGAACAGGATGGCGACCGCGAGTCCGGCATTCGGATAGAGGGAGAGGCCCAGCGCGACTACGCCGGAGACGATCCCGTACGGGACCACCCACGCCTTTCCTGCGTACCGGACCGCTCCGACCCGACCGACCATAAGCGCGCCGACCGCACTTCCGGCCACCTCGGCTGCGAGCAGAGCGGCGAAGACGAGCGCCGACCCGTGCAGGAGCACGGTGGAGTACACGACTAAGAACGTCGCGATGAGATTCGAGCAGAAGTTGAAGAACGTCGCGGAAATCGTGATCTGGAAGAACGCCTGAGCACGCCACAGCCAGGCGAACCCGGCACGCAGGTCGGTGAAGTAGCTGGGCCGGGCCGGCACCGGTCCGAGCGGGATGGGCGGGGACGCAATCCGCATCCCGGTCAGGAGCGCCGCGGAGACGGCGAACGTCACGGCATTGATCGCAATCCCCCACACCGGGCCGGTCGTCACGATGAGGACGCCGGCGACCGCGGCTCCCACGAACTGGACGCTGGCCCGGCTCGAGCGAACAAGGCCGTTCGCGTCGGCGACGTCCTCCAAGGGAACGAGGGATGGGACGAGCGCCTGCTCGGCGGGGTTGAAGAGCGTGGTGAACGCGCCGACGACCGCATACGCGCCCACCAGGACGAGGAGGTTGAACCCGCCAAGCCCCAGCACGATCACCACCGCGAACATCGCGAGGCTCCGAGCGACGTCGGCGGCGATCATCAGGCGACGGCGGTCGTACCGATCGACGAGCGTCCCGCCGAGGGTGCTGAACAGCATCGCGGCGACCAAGAATGCCGTTCCGAGGAACGCCACATCGAGCGCCGAGCCGGTGTCCGCGTAGACGATCCACACGAGGCAGACGCCCGAGACCGCCTGGCCGGCGATGGAGCCGATCCCGGCCGTGAACACCCGGACGTAATTCCGATTCCGGAACAACCGGCGGTAGGAGGACTCCGACGCGACCGTACCCCTCCTCGACAGAAGGCGGGAATATCAGGTGGCCGCACCCGAGAAGCTTACCACGGGTGACGGAAGCACGAGGAGGCCACGCGGGTATGGGCGCTCCGTGCCGGAGAGCTGGGTTCTGGTCTACCGACCGTCCCTAGGGGCGGTGCAGCAACAGTCTTGGACCCGTGGGATCCATAGTCCATAGTTCGGATAGGGAAGGAGCTCGAGGTCCCGATCAGGTAAGGGTTCTAGACGGTCGGAAATGCTAGCGATCCGAAATCCCAACCCAAACTGCTTCAGGCAGATTCGACGTGCGCACTCGGCCCGGTTCTTGTTGGGGTCGATGATCGACCGTGCGCTCCTTCCGGGGGAACCCTCAAGGAAACCGGACTCGAGTTTCGGTGCGTCGCCGCCACGTTCTGCTCCATCGCTCGTTTCCGGGCAAAGCCAGCTCGGAGGACGTTGCTAGAGTAAGGTCGGAATCCCATCCGTTGGCGGGATTACTCTAACACCATTGCGACGAGCGATTTGAGATTGCGAAGGACCTCCTCGACGGCGGTCTACGCGAAACGTCCGCCCGACCTCGGGCGCGCCCGGGTCCGGTTCGGCTCCGGCGACTCGGCCTGTCGAGCCCCCGTCCGTAAGGTGTGGGTTTTCGCGGGGGGGCCTATAGCCTCGATATCTGGCTGGGCGCGCCTTTGAGTACGCGTGAACCCGAAAGGTCACCTTATCCTTTGAGTCGATTAGCTCCTCCCATTGGCAGCAAGATCGCTCGCCTACGATGGACCCCCGTCCTTGCTCTGGATCACAGTGCGAAGGTCCACCGTGCTGGGCCGGTTCTTTCTCGTCTACGGCAGCGGGCTTTCGGCATTCCTGGGGGTTGTCCTGGGCGTAGTCTCGGGATCCTCATTTGCCGCCGCCTTCCCGCTCCTCCTACCCATCTTTGCTTCCGTAGGCTCGATGGGGGGGTTGGCCGTCTTCACCAGCGACCGCCTCAAAGGGACGTTGGAGTACTTCATGGCCTACGGGGTTTCGCCCCGCCGCCTCTTCCTGAACTTTCTGATCGCGAGTCTCGTGCTGGTCTCGATTGTCGTTAGCGTCGGCGTGGGCGTCGGGGTTGGCCTGTATCTCGCCCGTGGAAACGCGTTCACGTCCGGCCTGGCGCTGGCCCTCGGCCTGTACGCCGTTCCGATGAGCTACGCCTCCACGGCGTTCGCGACCACGATGGGAATGTACTGGACGGCGCTCTCCTCGCCCCGTGCCGGGATGAACAGCCCAACCGGACTGGCCCCGTTCATCGGAATCTTGCCGCCGGTAACGACCCTCATCATCGTCGTGGCGTTGGGTGCCTCTGGGGCGACTACCTCTGTCACGACATTCTATGCCATTGCCGTAGCGGTGATGGCCGTGGTCGCTGTCTTCGTGGTCCT
>JBEKEW010000199.1:0-2650 GCA_050013635.1 Thermoplasmata archaeon
CGCACCGGTCCCGGAGGGGATCTCGAACTTCGCCTTCGCCAGCTTCTTGCGATCCGAGCCGGTCGAGCTCGTCCCGGCGCGCACGGTCGACCTGGAGGTCCCGGCCCAGGCGGAGATCGTCCTCGAAGGGTACGTGGATCCGACCGAGCGAGCGACCGAGGGACCGTTCGGGGACCACACCGGCTACTACTCGCTACCGGAACCGTTCCCGGTCTTCCATGTGACGCACGTCACGCATCGCGAGCGCGCCGTCTACCTCGCCACCGTGACCGGAAAGCCCCCGACGGAGGATGGGGTGTTGGGGAAGGCCGTCGAGCGGGTCTTCGTACCGGTGATCCGGTTGATCCTTCCGGAGCTCGTCGACATGAACTTGCCCGTCGAGGGGCTGTTCATCAACGTCGGGATCATCTCGATCCGCAAGTCCTACCCCGGCCAACCCCGCAAGGTGATGCACGCGCTCTGGGGGCTCGGTCAGATGATGTTCACGCGCTACCTGGTCATCGTGGACGAGGACGTCGACGTGCACGACCTCTCCGAGGTCCTCTACCGCGTCGGTCTCCAGGCGGACCCCGAGCGGGACTTCGAGCTCTCCCACGGACCGGTCGACCAGCTGTCGATCTCGAACCCCCTTCCCAATCTCGGTGCCAAGATCGGTATCGATGCGACCAAGAAAGGACCCGAGGACGGGTTCCCGCGTGCGTGGCCCGAGGAGATCCGGATGGACGCGGCGACCCGCGAGATCGTCGACCGCCTGGTCGCGAGCGACCCGGCGCTCGCGCGCCTCTTCGGCGCGCCGAGGCCGTGAGCGACCCGGCGACGAGCGCCCCACGGCGGTGGCGGGACTTCGGGAGCTTCCTCGAGATCCAGACCCTGGGGCTCAACCTCCCCTTCGCCATCGCCTTCCTCCTGATCGCCTCCAACGGGCTCCCGTCGCTGCGCACGTTCCTGTTGATCGTCATCGCGTTCGTGGCGGCGCGCAACGCCGGTCACAGCTTCAACCGCTGGGCAGATCGCGAACAGGATGCACGTAACCCCCGGACCCAGAACCGTGCGCTCGTCACCGGCCGAGCCAGCCCCGGGTTCGCCCTCGCCGTCTCCCTGGGGAGCGCCGCGGTGCTCGTCGTCGCCGCCTACTTCCTGAACCCGTTCGCGTTCTATCTCTCACCGGTGGCGCTCGCGCTCGTCTTCGGGTACACGTACACGAAACGCTACACCGCGTGGACCACGCCGTTCCTTGGGTTCGTGCAGGCGGTCACGCCGGCGGCGATCTTCATCGCCGTGCAGGGGACGCTCCCCGTGATCGTGCTCCTCGCGGTCGGTGGCCTGTTGCTGTGGGGGACTGCTTTCGAGACGATCCATAGTCTCGGCGACCTCGCGAGCGACCAGACCCTCGAACTGCATTCGGTGCCGCTCCTCCTGGGTGTGCGACGGTCGGTGATCTTGGTGCCGATCCTCCACGCCGGAGCGCTGATCCTCCTCGCGGCGTTCGGCTACGCGATGGGGCTCGGGATCGCCTACCCCATCGCGCTCGGCGTGATCGCCGTCGTGGCAGCGATCACCGACTACCAGCTCCTCCGACATCCGGGGGAGACACGGGTCCCCTTCCGTCGACATTTCCTCATGAGTGTCGTCTACCTCATCGGGACCACGGCCGCGATCTTCGCCGTATGAGGTGCTCGGGTCCCGTTCGGAATGCGCCGGCGCGGGGGATTTCGGGACCGGCACCGTGTCTTATATACGACGAATAGAGGAGGGGCTCGAACCATGCCGCAAGTAATGATCAGCCTGTCCGTGCGCGACTACAAGACGACGAACGATGTCTGGCGCATGGCGAAGCGCCACCTCAACCCCGCGGTCCGCCGCCGGATCGGCTGGCGGGGGCGCTCGAGCTTCTTGCGGCAGTTGATCCTCTACGGGTTCGAGCGTGCGAGCGAAGACCCCGAGTCGTTCTTGCGCTCGGTCCGAGACACCCACGACCCCATGTTCGGCAAGCGGGGTCGAAGCGAGGCCGGTGCGGACCGCCGCGAAGCCCTCGTCGCGCAGTGGGAAGCCTTCTTCCCGAAGCCGGCCGGTGGGCGCCGCCGCCGCGGAGCGGGCAAGGTAGGCAACTCCCCGTAACCCCGAAACCCGTTTCCCTTCCGTGATCTCCGGGCGCGGAGAGGGACGATGGCCCGCACCGTCGATCGGATCGAGGGACTCGGCCTGATCGGCCGGGGCACGATCGGGAACCTTTCGTTCCCTACGCCGGCCCTTCTCGAACGGCCCGGCGCGCCGGGCGACCCCCGCTCCGAGGGCCGCCTGTCTCTGTCCACGGTGGACGGCACCGCGCCCGGGCGTCGCCATCTGCAGATCTCGGACGGGGCCCACACGATCGATCTGTCGTTTCCGGTCGCGGCGCCGGAGATCACGGGAGCGGGCGGGAGCGCGACGGAAGCCGCGCCCGGAGCCTGGGTCCTCCATGGACCGCTGCCGGCCGACGTCCTCCAGCACCTCCGGGCGGAGCGGCCCGAGCTGCTGGTGCTCGGAAACGCTCGAGCGCTCTGGTCGGACGGAGAACCGTTCATCCAAACGGTGGGGGCCCTCCGTCGGGAAGTCGGCGCCGCTCCGCTCCTTTGGACCCCCCGCGTGGCCCTTCCGCACCGGATCCCCT
>JBEKEW010000200.1:0-2626 GCA_050013635.1 Thermoplasmata archaeon
CGGCGGCGACCGGCATCCGTTCCCCCCGGGCGGCCCACTTGCGGTAGTTGCCCGCTCCGACCCGGTGGATCTGGGCGTGGAAGCCGAGGGTGTCGGGCCCGTACTGCTGGAGGCGGTAGATCCCCGTATGCGGTTCGTGGGTCTCCGGGTCGGAGGTGATCACGATCGGGAACGTCACCGTCCTCCCTCCGTCCTTGGGCCAACATTTCAGGATCGGCAGGCGGTCCAGGTCGACCTTCGGCTCCTCGACCTCCTGGCACGGGCCGGAGCGGACCCGCTTCGGTGCCAGCGAACGGAGCGTGGAGAGCGCCGCGATCGTTCCACCGAGATCTTTGATCGCGCCGACGAACCCCGCGGGAGGTCGGAGGTGAACGAGCTGTTCGATGCGGGCCGCGGTGGTCTCCACGTCCGGATCGCCCACGGCGAGCGCGATCCGCCGGGCCGAACCGAGGACGTTCGTCGCAACGGGCATCGGGCTTCCCCCCACGTTCTCGAAGAGCAGCGCCGGGCCGTCCCGCGCCAGCACCCGTTGGGTGATCTCGGTGATCTGGAGGTCGCGGCTCACGGGAGAGCGCACCCGGAGCAGGTCGCCCTGCGTTTCCAGCGTGTCGAGGAACTCCCCGAGCGAGCGGAACGCCATGCCGCGGGCGACAGCGCCACCGATAATGAGCCCGGCGCCGCCCGGGCAGGTTCATATGCGAACCTTGGGTCGATGCCGGTGCGATGCAGACGGTGACCCTCGAATTCGCCACCGAGCATCTCGTTGCGCTCGGTCTCATCCCGGCCGGGTTCTTCGAGCGGTACGAGGAGGTCGAGTTGCTCGAGACCCTCCGCCTCGAACAGGGATGGAGGCTCCAGCTGGTCCGGGTCCGACGTCGGGGTCCGCTGAAGAGCGCCGCCGAGCTTTCGCGGGAATCGCGTCGCATCCGCCAGCTGTACGGGTTGGAGAGCTTCGAACTGCTCGAACGCCGCCCGAGGAGCCGGGACTACATCCTCCTGATCCGACAGCGCAACTCCGAGCGGCTCCGACACCTGCTCGCCCTCGCTCGGGGTCGCATCTCGCCCACCGTTCCGTTCCGGATGACGGGCGAGAAGGTGGTGGCGAGCTTCCACGGTGAGGAGGCCGCGCTCCGGCGCGTGCTCCGCTGGCTGGCGAAGGAGGAGTTCCCGTACCGCGTCCTCCGCGCCTCCCATCGACCGTTCACCGAAGACGCCTCGTCCTCCCTGACCCAGCTGCAGGCGGACCTCGCCGCCCGCGCCTGGGCGCTCGGGTACTACGCCGTGCCGCGCCGGATCACGCTGACCCGGCTCGCCCGCCTCACGGGTCGGAGTCCCCCTGCCCTCGGCAAGATCCTGCGCCGAGCCGAAGGGAGGCTGGTGGCGCGGTTCCTCTCGGCCGAGCCCGGGGCGACGACCCTGGAAGCGGATTTCGCGGGTCACCGGAAGCCGTCATGAGCCTCCCCGCTTGGAGGGATGGGATGGCCCCCCGCGCGCGGACCGTGATCCTGAAGGCGATCGAGGGGATGGATGGTGCGCGCATCCCGGTGCGCGCGACCGATGGTTCCGCCTGCTTCGATCTGTCGGCGGCCGAGGCGGCCGAGCTCGTGCGCGGCGTCGTGACGCTCGTCCGGACCGGCTGGAGGATGCGGGCGCCGAAGGGGACCTTTCTGGAGGTCCGACCCCGCAGTGGCCTCGGTTCCAAGGGGGTCATCATGGTCAACGCTCCGGGAACGATCGACCGGGACTACTCGGGGGAGGTCCGCGTCCCGCTTTCGTACCTTTTCGAGGGGAAGTACCGCATCGAGGTCGGGGACCGGATCGGTCAGATCCGCTTGGTCGAGGATCACCCGACCCGGTTCCGGCGGGGGAGGGTCACCCCGGTCGCCTCCCGGCAGGGTGGATTCGGAAGTACCGGTCGATAGCGTCGCTACCGGTCGAACTCGGTCATCAGCCGCTGCACCGTGTGCGCGGGCGGCGGGGGAGGGATCTCGCCCGCGCGCGCCTTGGCCTCGATATCCTCGAGCATCGAATGCATGCGGCGCTCCCGGGAGGCCGCGCCCCGGTTCATCCCCTCATCCCGAGTCCCTTCGGCGACCAGGACGACCGCGCGTCCCGCCCGCACGCGTCCCGTGCGACCCCGGCGCTGGATCGTCCGGATCACGTCCGGGAGCGGTTCGTAGAAGACGACGAGATCGGTCGCGGGGATGTCGAGCCCCTCCTCCGCGACCGACGTCGCGACGAGGACGTTGATGTCGCCCTGGCGGAACCGGTCGAGCAGCGCCACCTGGTCCCTTTGGGACAGGCCGGGGTCGCGGGTGCGGCTCGCCTGCCCCACGAACCGTCCCGCTCGGACCGCGGGGCTTCCGAGACGCTCGAATTCGGTCAGGAGACGATCGACCGTGTCCCGGTACTGGGTGAAGATGATCGTCCTTCCGTTCGGACGGAGACGCAGCTCCTCGGCGACGATCGACACGGCCGTGGCGATCTTGGGGTGCTCGAGGGTCGTCCGTTCGATCCGGCGGCGCACCTCGACAACGTCGGGGTCCTGGAGGAACGTCCGCTGCGCCGGTGTGATCCGCTTACCGGCGGGCTTCTCTTGCCGCTCGAAGAAGGCACGCAGCGCCTC
>JBEKEW010000201.1:0-2624 GCA_050013635.1 Thermoplasmata archaeon
CACTCCATTCACCGTGTAGGTATACGTCCCCGCTGGCACGCCAAACGTGACCGACGTGCTGGCGGTGCTCCACGCACCGACCCCCGTGATCACGAGCGACCAGTTGGCACTACCGCTCACGATGCCCGACTGCGAGAAGGTCAGGGGGACCAACACGCCGCTGAACGCGGTGAATACCACCGGGACGGTGCTGACGCTGCCGGACGTCACCGTCACGCTACCGCTTGCCGGGTTGACCCCGTATCCGCCGACGAACCAGATGGCGTAGCTGTACGTCCCCGCCGGGAGCGTGAAGGAGAGGGACGTCCCCGTCCCCGATTCCGTTTCCCACGCGACCGTCGCGGTCCACGTCGTTCCCGCCGCCAGTCCGGTCTCGCTGACCGTTACCGACGACACCGCGGAGGCGTAGCCGACCGTGTACCACGTGTTGTCCCCACCGCCTCCGATCATCACGTTCGTGTTGATCGTGGCCGGGTTGATCCACGGTGCATACGTCGTCACTCCCGCCGACTGCCACTGGTAGACGTACAGTGCGAGCTCGTTACCGATGTGCTCCGCGACGTTGTAATCCAGCACCCGCTGGTCGCCCGGCGCCAAGGGAGCCGCCACATCCATCCAGTAGATCATCGTGGTGTACGCAACGCCCTGGCAGTCGTTCGGGATCTGGCCGACGTTCGCCCAGAAGACCAGGTCCGCCCACGTATCGTTCTGGGACGGGCACGAAGGCGAGTTGTACTGCGGCAGCGAGAACTGCGGCCCTTCCGCGTCCGGGCCTGCGTACGTTCCCAGAGGCTGATAGAGCGGACCGATGTAGTCCGTGGGGTCCGGATAGTCGGGCGCCCACGCCAGGTTCCAGAAGGGCAGGGGACCCGTCCCCGGTGCCTGGAACCCGTTCGTGATCAGATCGGAGAACGATAGGTCGTAGCTGTGTGGCAGTAGCGCCCCACCCGAAATCTGCACGATCTCGCTGGTGAAGTCACTGATCATCTCATCCAGGTTCGGCGCACCGAGTTGCCCGACGATCGGGAACGTACACGGGCTGCTCGACGAGCAGGACGCGAGTTCCGCATCGTAGTACGGCGAGGTCGGGTCCGTCGCCTGAGCCCACCACCACGCGGCGCTTCCGACCGTGTGCGGGTTCGTGACAGGGTCCCCCGACGGCCAGGTGATGTTCGTGGGGTAGTAGTTCCCCATGTACTGCGGAATCGCTCCTCCGAAGTTGAACCCATACACGATCCCATCGACCGTGTTGATCGTGGTCTGGATCGTCTCATACGGATACGCGTTCACGAGGAAGTTCCGCACCCCGATCGCGTCGAAGAAGTCATTCGGAATGTTGATCGCTCCCGCCGTATCGAGCGATCGGGCCGCGCTCACACTGAAGTTCAGGTTGAACGGCAGGAAGAAGATCGACAGCGTCCGTTGGCTGATGTAGTCGAGCTTCCCGGCCTGCTGCAACTGGATCAACGTGGCCGTGTGAGTGGTCTCGATCCCCGCGAAGTCGGCCTGGCCGGCCTGGTACTCCTGGATCCCGACCTGGTCGCTTCCCTCCCAGTACACGTTCACCGTTGGCTGGTAGGTCCCGGGCAGTGGCTCGCATCCCGGCGCGCCCGCGCATCCCACCGGGGCCGTGTACTCCGGGTTCGCCTGCAGCACGTAGCCGATCGCCTTGCTGACCGTGACCAGGTAGTACGGACCCGAGCCCACCATGTTCCACTGAACACCCGGCTGGATCGCCGGGTAGTTCAGCGTCAACAGCTGAACCGCGTCCCATGCCGTAGGGTCGGTGACCGTCAGATAGTTCTGGAACGACGCATCGCTCGTCGAGTGCGCGCCGCCGGGGAGCAGGCACGGCCCGTCCCCACTCGGTGCGCTCGAGCCCGCGAACCCGGGAAGCCCCGCGTCCTGCGCCGTGAACCAACCGCACGGCTCCACGCTCGCTCCGAGCGGGTCCGCCACCAGCTGGTTGAAGAACGGCCAGTCCTGGCCGCTGCCGTACGCATCGAACGTGATGCATCCCGCCTGGGCCAGCGCCGCCGCCGGACAGTAGGTAGAGTCATTGATCAGCATCGTCGACAGGACGCCTTGCACCGTGTTGTTGAACGGGTAGTGTAGACCCCCGTCCCATAGCGAGTTCCCGTACTGGGTCAACGCCTGCGTTGCGATCCAGCCGTTCGTGAGCCCGACCCCGCCGGCCTCGGAGAACGACTCCGTCCGCGCGAGCGAGAACATCACGTCCGAGGGGTAGACCGACCAGCTCGTCCCCGTGCTCGGGTCGTAGAAGTGCGCGTTGGGGTCGATCGGGTAGGTGTAGAACTCCGGCTGGCCTTGGCCGTTGTTCACGACCAGGGAGGAGCCGTACATCGCGGTGCAGCTGTTCGTTCCCGGAACACAGGTCGCGAGCTGGGGCACAAACGACGCGGTGCTGCTTCCGTTGTAGGCAATTAGAGTCTGGTAGACGTTGATGATCGGCTCGTAGCTCACCGTATCATAAGCCGCCGACGCATCTTCCGTCGTCGCCCCATCGGGAGCGACCTCATAGGTGTCGATCGTCCCAGGGTGTGGACCATCGGACGCCGCGGTCTTCGCTTGGGGGGCGGCGTTCGCCGCGGCGACCGCCCATG
>JBEKEW010000202.1:0-2572 GCA_050013635.1 Thermoplasmata archaeon
GGGGCGGCTCGCGTGGGGGCCGGAATCCCTGGAGGAGATCCCGTACGACCCCCGGGTGGTTCCCGAGGCCGATGCGGGCCGGTCGGTGGTCCTTCACTGGGGCTGGCCGGCCCTCACCTTGACCCCGGTCCAGCTCGATGCCCTACGCGAGTATACCCGGCGGTCCCTCGTCGCAGCGAACGAAGTGCTGCCCGAGTTGGGTGTCTTCGAAACGCGTCCGTCCGTCTAGGGGACCGTCACGCCGACCCCTTGGCGAAGACGCCGACGTGGGGTTGACGGCCGGTGAGGACCACCGTTCCGGAACCCGGCGGGTCGGCGAATCGACGGAGGGCCGGCGACCGACCGGTATCAGGAGGTGCCTCGAGGGACGTAGGTCAGCCAGTCGGCGTGACGTTCCGTCCGCCCGTGGATGATCTCCTCGTAGTCCTTCTGCAACCGCTCGACGATCGGGTAGTGTCCGTCCCCGATCGGCCGTCCGTCGACCTCCCGGATCGGCGCGATCCCGACCGCAGTCCCGGTGAAGAATAGTTCGTCCGCGGTGAAGAGCTCCTCCCGGGAGAAGTCGGTCCGTTGGAAGGCGATCCCCGCTTCGTGGACGAGCTGGACCACGGCGTCTCGAGTGACACCCCGCAGGATCCCCGAACTCGCCGGAGGGGTGCTCACGACCCCGTTCTTCACACGGAGGATGTTCATCCCCGTGCCTTCCGCGACCATCCCCGCCAAGTTGAGGAGAATCGCCTCCTCATAGCCGCCGGCCGCCGCCTCCATCTTGGCGAGGGCTCCGTTCGCGTAGTTCGCCGCGCACTTCGCCTGCGGTGGGAGCGAGCGAGAATCGATCCTCGTCCAGCTCGAGACCGTCGCTCGGACCCCCTTCGTCGCGCCGGCGGATCCAAAGAGAGAGCCCCACTCCCAGACCCCGATCGCTACCTCGATCGAGCTCTTGGACGGGTCAAGTCCCATCTCCCCGTACCCCGAGAAGGCGATCGGCCGGACATACGCGTCGGTGACCTCGTTGACGCGGACCAGCTCCTCGCACGCCGTCGTAAGTTCGGGGATCGAATAGGGCAGCTTCATCCGGTAGATCTTCGCGCTGTTGGCAAACCGAACGAGGTGATCGTTGAGCCGGAAGATGGCGGGACCACGAGACGTCGAATGGCACCGGATCCCCTCGAACACCGCGTACCCGTAGTGAAGGCCGTGGGACAGGACGTGTATGCGCGCGTCGTCCCACGCAACGAGCCGCCCGTTCATCCAGATCTTCCGTAGCGGCCGAATCGCGACCATGCCGGGTGAGGGCTCACAATCCTCATTAGGCCAACTCCCCCTTCGGCTCCGAGCCCCAATTCGAGCCCCGCTCGGTTCATCCCTTCCCGGACATCGGTGCTCCTGGACGGGAGCGGTTCGTCCCCTCCGGGGTGCCTCGTCAACTGGACCCCACCTCGCGTTCATCTGCCCTCCTACGCTCTCTTCTGACGAGGATCCCCCGTGATCGAGATCCGCTTCCACGGTCGCGGTGGACAGGGGAGCGTCGTCGCGTCGGAGCTCCTCGCTCAGGCCGTGTTCTTGGATGGAAAGTGGCCCCAGAGCTTCCCATTCTTCGGTGTCGAACGTCGAGGTGCGCCGGTCACGGCCTATGCCCGGGTCGACGATCGACCGATCTCCGTCCGAACCTCGGTCACGAATCCGGATATCGTCGTCGTACTGGACCCCGGGCTTCTCACGTCCGCCTCGGTGACCGAGGGACTCCGGGAGGGGGGGTTGGTCCTGGCGAACAGCCATCTGCCGCCCGAGCAGTTGAGCGTCCCCGCCCACGCACGCGCCGCGACGGTGGACGCCCGTTCGATCGCCCGCGCCCACGGACTCGGATCCTCGACATCGCCGATCGTGAACACCACGATGCTCGGCGCCTTCGCCAAGGCCACCGGGATCGTCTCGCTCGACGCGGTCCAGCGCGCGATCGACGAGTTCATCCCGGCACGTCCGCTCGAGAACCGCAAGGCGGCCGCCGACGGCTACAACGCCGTCCGCATCGGAGAGGGAGCGGCTCCTAGGGTCTCCCCTCGCACGGTGACGGCGTCCCACGCGATCGCCCTCCCGGACGGACCCGTCGCTTCGATCTCGAGCGAGGTCCTGAGCACGGCGGGCTGGCGGACGGTACGCCCGCTCATCCATCTCGAACGGTGCACGCGGTGCAACTTCTGCTGGAAGTTCTGCCCGGACGCCGCGCTCGAGTTCGATCCGAACGGGTACCCGGTCCTTCGGGAACAGTACTGCAAGGGATGCGGGATCTGTGCGGAAGAGTGTCCTCCCCACGCGATCGAGATGATCCCGGAGGAGGGTGCGGGATGACCGGCATGGAACGGAAGGTGATCTCGGGAAGCTATGCGCAATCCTACGCGGTTCGCCTGGCGCGGGTGCAGGTGATCTCCGCCTACCCCATCACCCCCCAGACCTCGATCGTGGAGAAGCTGGCCGATTTCGTGGCGAGGGGCACCCTTCGGGCGCAGTTCGTCAACGTAGAATCCGAGCACAGCGCGATGCAGGCGGTTGTGAGCGCCGCCGCGCTCGGCGC
>JBEKEW010000203.1:0-2536 GCA_050013635.1 Thermoplasmata archaeon
CCGCCGCCCCATGCGATCGTGAGCCCATCGACGAAGAACGCGGCTCCCACGGTGCCGACCGTGAGGAGCACCGCGAGGATCACCCACAGCACACCGGTCTTCCAGACCGGGGGTCCGTCGTCGCTAGTCAACGGGCTTCACCTCCGCGCTCGACACCGGGGTTCCCGTGGTAACGGGCGTTCCCGCGCGTCGCGGGTAGATCCCGGAGGTCCCGCTCTGACGTGCCGCGAGGCGTCGGCGGTAGTTGGTCTGGTACCGATGATGGAGCAGGATCACGAGAGTGGCGTTGATGACGACCATCGGAGCGAGCGTCATGACGACGGTCGGCAGATCGATCTGGACCCCGGGGGTGATCCCACCCCAGACCGTCATGAGGATGAAGAACTGGAGGAGCGTCGTGGCGATGAAGATGAACAGGGGGCGGTCGCGCGGGTGGGTGCGTTTCGATCGATCGAGGTAGGGGAGGAATAGGAAGAACAGCGCGAGCACCGTGCCGACGCCCACCGCGAGCACCGGGGTGACGCCGGTGAAGTCGACGAGCTTGAACAGCCACAGGAAGTACCAATCCGGTTCCGTCACGACCCCCACGGCGGCGGTGTTGCCGACATACGTCGGGAGGGTCCACGGCCATAACGCCGCGATCCCGAAGAGCACCCCGAGGTAGAGGAGCGCCCACTTGGTCATGT
Organism: Thermoplasmata archaeon; assembly: GCA_050013635.1. GTDB lineage: Archaea > Thermoplasmatota > Thermoplasmata > Lutacidiplasmatales > UBA184 > Lutacidiplasma. Next base: position 687 of record JBEKEW010000203.1, read on the forward strand.
AGAAGAAGATGTGCGGCATGAACGGCACGTGCGCCTCGTCCTCCTTCTCGGTGAAGCGACGCCGCTGCGTCGGATCCGAGCTGGCCGGGGGAGCGATGCCGTGCGATTCGAACAGCGCGATGTGCGCGTATAGGAGCGCACCGAGGGCGAGCGGGAGGAGCAGCACGTGGGCCGCGAACATGCGGCCTAACAGCCCCTGCGGCGTTCCGTCTCCCATCAGGAACGGGGCGGTGACCGGCCCCAGGACCGGGAGCCGGATCGCGAGCACGATGCCCACGTTCGTCGCGTTGTAGCTGATCTGCGTGTATGGAAGGAGGTACCCCGTGAACCCCATACCGAGGGTCACGAGCATCAGGAGCGTCCCGACCATCCAGGAGAACTCACGGGGCGCCTTGTAGGCGCCGAGATAGTAGCCCCGGAAGAAGTGGACGAACAGCAGGAAGATCATGGCGTAGGCGCCGTAGAGATGGGTCGATAGGAGGAGCGACCCCATCGGGATGGAATGGATGATGTAGTACGTCGAGCACCACGCGGCGGGAGCGAACGTGGTGCCGGTCGGTTGACCGCATGCCGTCAACGTCGCGCCCACGCTCGGCTGGTAGTACAGCAGCAGGAGCATTCCGGAGACGACCTGGTACAGGAACGCGGTCGCGACGAACGCGCCGGTCCAGTACGACGGCTTGAAGGTGAACGCCGGCTGGGGACGAAGTGCCCACTTGCGCATCCCGGTACGGTTCTCGACGTATCCCCAGATCCGGTTCAACGAGCGGTTGTACCAGGAGCTGAACGACACGTCTCCCCCTACTGCGGGAACTGGCACAGGATGACGGGCGCCTGCGAGCTGAGCTGGGAGGTGTTCCCGACGCCGTAGTCCCCCTGCAAGGTGTTGATGTGCCCGTTGACCGGCGGGCTGGATGGTGTCATTCCGATGGCGAAGATGTTGCCGTCATCGTCGGCCTCCAGGACGACCTGGGGGAGCGGCAGCACCGCCGGACCGGTCAGGTTCGCCGCCCCGTTGGCCGGGTCGTAGGTGGAGCCATGACAGCTGCAATGGATGTAGAGGGTCTTCCCGCCGGGAGTGTTCGGGCACGTTCCCGGCGGGTAGTAGGCGATCGCGGGCGCGGGGCAGCCCAGGTGCTGGCAGATCGCACTGAACGCGACGATCGTCTGAGGGCCGCCGGTAGGGCCGATCCCGTTGAGGGCCTGGTGGACCGCGGGCGAGAGGTTCAGGAGGAAGTTGGGCTCGTTCAGCAGCGGGTAGGCGAACGTGTAGACCTGGGTGGAGTTCGAGTTGTACTCCTTCATCACCGAGTCGACCGTCAGCGGCTGGCCCGAGACATCGAGGAGCTGGACCCGGGGATAGCTCCCGATCCCGATCGTCGGCGGCTGAGCGTACTGCAACGCCCCGGCGACCCCTCCCCCGACCCCGATCCCGACGATGCCGGCGACGGCGAGCAGCTTGAGCACGTTGCGCTTGGTCTCATCGACCTCCTGCTCGTCCGCGTCGATGCGGTGGACCTGGCCGACCGGGAACGAGAGCGATTCCTCCCGCGCGACGGCGAACGGACAGCTGGACGGACACTCGGGGTTGAAGCTCACAGGGTCCTCCCGCGAGTGTCCGGCACCGTGTCGTCGACCTGACCGGGGTCGGGGACCATCGCTTCCCCTGGAAGCTCGGCGCGATCGCTCCCGTAGTAGATCGCCCAGAAGATCCCGATTCCCATCAGGATCACGAGGACCTCGAGCAGGTCCATCGACTGCGTCGCGGTCAGGCTCATGGCGTGCGCTCCGGTTCGATGACCACCGAGGGGATCGCCATCGACCACGTGGGCACCGGATACGATCCGGTC
>JBEKEW010000204.1:0-2531 GCA_050013635.1 Thermoplasmata archaeon
AGAACCTCTGGGGCGGCACAGAACTGGAAGTCCTGGCACAGAAACCCGGTGATGGCCGGATGCCCTCTATCGGTCGGCCCCGTTTCAGGGAGGCCTACGGACTCTCTTGCCTCGTTTCGCCAGCGTCTGGGAGGCCTCCGGGGCTGTGGCTAAAATGCCCGTCTGTCGCTGAAATCCCCTGCCTGTCGCTGAATTCCGCCCCCGCCGATATTTTACCCACAAGTGCCATCGCCGCGGAGGGTTTAAATGTGCGAACCCCTCGAAACGAGGGAGAGGGTGGCTTGACCGCCTCAAGCGACGGAGATCGAGCCGATCCTCTCCGAGTGCCCTCCGCTCGAACGACCTGGTATCTGATTGCGATCGTCCTCGTTGCCTCGATTGTCGTGCTGATCATCTCCGGCACGCTCTCAACCGGCTCGGCCGTTGGGCAGCAGTGGTCGGCGGGTGGCATCCCGCTCTTCTTCTTCGTCCTTGCGTTCATCGTCGCGGCCCTGTACTCGCGGTGGTCGCACCTTCGCTACGAACGGGCCCTCCTGCTCTCGCTGCTAGGGGTGGCGGTCGGCGTCGAGGGCCTCTTCGCCGTGCTCGGACACACCGCATATGCCTGCAGCACCGCGCAAGCGATCGGTTGGCAGTGCGGGAGTCCGTTCCAGACGGAGAATGCACTCGGTGACCTCGCCATCGCCGTGCTCGCGATCCTCGCCACGCACTTTCGAGATCGTCAATTCCACCTCGCCGTGGCGATCCTCCTGGTCGTCAGCTACATCGGGGACGGACTCAATCATCTGCTCATCCTCGGGAGTCCCACCCTGTACTCCCAAGTCGCGAACGCGTGGCAGCCGGGAAACTTCGGGCTGATCTACATCGCGGACTTTGTCGTGCCGACTCTCGTACTGGTCCTGGTCGTCCGCGAGTGGAGACGGGCCCCAAGCGCTCCCGTGAGTCCGGGCTAGTGGACCAACCACGAAAGAAGATTGCAGCCCGTCGGGGTGTGCTGGGCACGGGCCGTCAAGATTCTAACGGATGGGCTGGCACGAAACCCCTTCGACATGGCACAAAACCTCGTTCTCCGTGACGGTTATGTTCCAAAGCCCCGGCCCGGCCTTGTTGAAGTAATGGAGGAATCGGGTCGCCCGCACCGATTACTCTAACGCAGGTCGTAAGGACGCTTTGAGCCGAACCATCCCGGTGCTTGGGTTGCACCCTGCACTTCCTTGAACCCAAGGCCGCGTTCTGTGGGAGTTCACGAATGCCGGGACCAGGGCCGCTAGCTTACCGTTCCCGGGCCATATCGGAGCGAGCGAACTCCCGGCAGCGCCAGCAGCACGGACCCGTTCGCCGTGAGCCCTAGTGCGGCGAGGGTATAGGTGAACAGTATTCCGTGGCTCGCCGCGAGGAGTCCTCCGAGAACGAGCCCCGCGGGGATGGCCACGATCGATCCGACCGAGTCGATGCTGAGCACGCGTGCCAGGACTTCGTTGGGTACGATGGCCTGCATGGTCGAGAAGTAGACCGTGTTGATGAGACCGATGGAGAGCCCGATCAGGATCGCCCCTACGAGGGATAGCGGAGCACTTCGGACCACGACCATGAGACCGACCGCTCCTCCTTGCGCTACCACGCACGCTCCCATGAGCAGGCCGGCAAAGCGACGGGCGCGGAGGCGCGGAACCAGGAGCGCGCCGACGGCCGCGCCCCCAGCCACACCAGCGACCAGGTAGCCGTACACCGCGGCGTTACCTGCGAAGACGGTGGCCGCATACACGACAAAGAAGCTCGTCACCATGGTGAGGAGGAAATTGCCGGGTAGGAACCCGAGGGTGACCTGCAATACCGGCCGATGGGTTCGCATGTACTGAATCCCCTCGCCGAGCTCCTTCCAGATGGAGCGTGGAGCGGTAGATTCCCGAACGTTCGGTCGTCCGACGTGCGTTGCAATTTGGAAGACGAGGACCGCGGACAGGGCATACGTCGCAGCATTGATGCCCAGGCCGGCGACGGCCCCCGCGGAAATGACGATCAAGCCGCCCGCAGCGGCTCCGACGGTGTACCCGATCTGGACGAGGGCGTACAGAAGCCCGTTCGCTTCTTCTAAGCGCTCGACCGGAAGTATCCGGGGCAGGATCGCTTGGCTCGCCGGGGTGAAGACCGCCGAGAAGCTGTAGATCAGGGTCATCGCCCCCAGGATGAGAACGAGAGAGAATCCGGTCAGGTACAGCGAGATGGCGAGGGTCGCCATCACCGTCATCCGCACTAGGTCGGATGTGTACATCAGCTTCCGACGGTCGTATCGGTCCGCAACGACGCCGGCAAACAGGCCGAGCGCTATGCCCGGGACAATTCCCGTCAACCCCACGAAGGCGACGTCGATCGAGCTTCCGGTGTAGTTGTAGACGATGTAGGTGACCGCGACGCTGGATATCGCACCGCCGAGAGCGGATGCGAGCGAGGAGCCGAGAAGAGAACGGAAATCGCGCGATTCGAGGACCCGAGCTGGGTTGGACGACTCGGCCACCGACCGTCTCCCGGGG
>JBEKEW010000205.1:0-2527 GCA_050013635.1 Thermoplasmata archaeon
GATCGTGCGCGCCGTGCGCCGGGTCCGAGGGGAGGCACCGTGACGTTCACGGTCCGGCCCGACTCCGACGCGAAGCTCCGCGGCCGGATCGCGTACGCCACGGATCTGGACGTGCCCGGGATGCTGTGGGGAGCGCTCGTCCCCGCGCCGGTCGCGCGGGGCCGGATCCGAACGATCGATCTTCGGCCCGCGCGAGCGATCGATGGGGTCGTGGCGATCGGACCGGCGGAGCTCGCCGAGTTGCTTCCGAGCGCGACCGCCGACGTCGAGCGCCCGGTGTTCCCCTCCGAACGGATCGTGTACCACGGCCAACCGTTGGCGGCGGTGGCGGCCCCGACGCGGGCGCTCGCCCGGCGGGCCGCGCACGCGGTGAAGGTGAACGTGGAGGAACTTCCCGCGATCGAGGAGATCGAGGGATTCGATCCCGCCCATCCCGGTCCGAACGATCCGGAGGTCATCGCCCATGTGCTCGCGCGGCACGGCGATCTGGACGGGGCGTTCGGTTCGGCGGATTTCGTCCTATCCGAGACGTACCGCACCGCCGGCATCTGCCAGGTCGCCCTGGAGCCGCACGCCTGCCTCGCGGAGATCCGCGGGGAGCTCTGGCACGTCACGACCTCGACGCAGACCCCGTTCGGGGTCCGAGAGGACCTCGCCTCGATGCTGGGAATCCCCGAGGAAAGGATCGTCGTGGAGGGGACGTGGGTCGGAGGGGGGTTCGGAGGCAAGGGATCCCCCCTGCTCGAGCCGTACGCCCTGTTGCTCGCCCGGGCGAGCGGCCGGCCGGTGCGGCTCGCGCTGAGCTACCGCGAGGAGTTCCAGCTGGTCCGAACGTCCCTCCCGTCGGTCGTCCGGATTGAGAGCGCCGTCACGGCCGGTCGGATCGTCGGTCGTCGCGTCCACTGGCGCCTCGACGCGGGTTCCGCGCTCCCCGGAAGGGACTTCACGACGGGCTACGCCATCGGATTCATCGCCGGGCCGTACCGGATCCCCGCGATCGAGATGGAGGGGTACGCCTTCCGGACGAACAAGCCCCCTCTCGGACCGCATCGGGCGCCGATGGCACCGCAGTGCGTCTTCGCCGTGGAATCTCACACCGATCATCTCGCGGCGCGGCTCGGCGTGGACCCCGTCGCCTTCCGTCGCAGCCACATCTGGAAGGAGGGCGACGTAACGCATCTCGGCCAGAAGGTCGGTGCGTTCGGTCTGGACGCATGCCTCGAACGGGCGGGAACCGTCGCCCGGACCTGGAGGAAGGACGCTCCTCCCCACACGGGCGTGGCGGTGGGCGTCGGGTTCTGGTCGACCGTGACCGGCGCCGGAGGCGAGGCGCGTCTCCTCCTGTCGCCGACGGAACTGACGATCGTCGAGGGCGAGCGGGAGATCGGCAGCGGCAGCGTCGTCCGCGGGATCGTGGCCGTCGCCGAGGCGGTGCTCGGCATCTCCCGGGACCGGGTGCGTGTCGAGTACCAGGACACGCGAACGGCGCCGTTCGATTCCGGCGTCTTCGGGAGCCGAACGCTAGGCGCCCTGGGCCAAGCGGTCGAGAAGGCCGCCCGCGGGCTCATCGACCAGCTGGCGAAGCGGCTGTCGACCCCACCGGGGTCGATCCATCTGGCCGAAGAGGCGGGCGAGCTCGTGGTCGTCTTCGGCTCGAACCGGCCGACCGTACGCTCGCTCCTGACCGAGAAGGAGCTCGCACGAGGTGGCCTGTCGAGCGAGGGTCGCCATTACGGGACCTCCGGTGCGATCGACACGGAGCGGGTCGTGGACGGGACGTTCTACCCGTACACGGACTTCACCGGGGCGGCCCACGTCGCGATGGTCGCGGTCGATCCCGAGACCGGGGCCGTCCGGGTGATGCGCTACGCGGCGTTCCACGACGCGGGCAAGGTCGTCGATCCGCCGACCGCCCGCGCATCGGTCGAGGGGGGCGTCGCGATGGGGCTCGGGACGGCGCTCACGGAAGAGATGATGTGGAGCCCCGAAGGGCAGCTGTCGAACCCGGGCCTCCTCGACTACCGCGTTCCGACCCTGAGCGAGATCCCACCGATCGACGTGCACTTCGTGGAGGGGTTCCCCGGCGCCGGCCCGTTCGGGGCGAAGGGGCTCGGAGAGCCCCCCATCATCCCGGTTCCCGCGACGGTCGGTAACGCCGTTTTCGCGGCGTCGGGCGCGGCGATGACCGAGCTGCCGATGACACCGGAGCGGGTCGCGCGTGCCCTTAAGCTCCTGTAGCAATCCCCCTGCGATGGTTCTCCAACGAGACGAGATCGTTCAGATCGCGAAGCAGGACCCGCCGCATCCGTGGATCGGGGCGGTCGGTTCGCACTCGGCGATCGACATCGCCGATGGCGCCGTGACCGAGGGGTTCCCTTCGGTCCTCTTCTGCGAGAAGGGCCGCGATGCCACCTACGCCCGGTACTTCCGCACGCTCCGCGGCCCGGATGGCACGCCGCGCCGGGGCTGCGTCGACGACGTGTGGACGTACGCCCACTTCCGGGACGTCACGCACCCGAGCGAGCAG
>JBEKEW010000206.1:0-3982 GCA_050013635.1 Thermoplasmata archaeon
GGTCCCGACGGACCGAACGCACGGGAGCGGTTCCGAACTCCTCCCTCGATTGGATCGGCATCGAGTTCGAGCCCCCGCGCTCCCCGATCCAGAGGATCGACTCCGGGGTCGAGCGCGGAGCGGAGTTCGGCCGGTTCGACGTGGCCCGGACGGTCGTCGGCGTGGGCATGGGGATCGGAGGACCTGAGGCGATCCGTGGGCTGCTCCCGGATCTCGCCGGTCGGGGGATCGCGCTGGCCGCGTCGCGGCGTGTGGTCGACGCGGGGTGGGTCCCCCCGCACCTCCAGGTCGGCTTGACCGGACGCTCGATCGCTCCGCCGCTCGGCATCCTGGTCGGGGTCTCGGGAAGCACGAACTTCATGGTCGGCTGGCGCCGGGCCCGTCACCTCATTGCGATCGACCGGGACGCATCGGCGTCGGTGTTCCGTGGGGTCGACCTCGGGCTCGTCGGACCGTGGGAGGAGATCCTCCCCTCCCTTCTCGAGTCGATCCCCCGCTCCCCTACCGCTTCACCATCGTGAGGGTCTGTTCGGCCGCGCGTACGCAGGCCAATAGGTCATCCACGCTCACTCGGGCGCTCGCGGCGGAGGTTGAGCGGACCCGGAGGAGGAGCTCGCGACCCTGGGTTCCGGCGTGGACGTACTCCGGATTGTCCACGGCCACGGCGCGGGCGATCCGGGTCGCGATCTCGGCCGACGGCCAGGCGCGCCGTAGCTCGACGATCACTTCGACGCGTGGTCGTGCGTCCGATGCTTGTCGCGCGAGGATGGGCCACCTCCGGGCGCCGCGGCCCCCGGACCCCGGGACAGGGCACCGGAGACGATCGGGGCCGTTTGGGTCCGCCGCCGGATCTCGTTCTGGGAGAGTTCGCGAAGATGCTCGATGATCGACGGCCACACCTTCCCGTCCTCCCGCAGTTTGTTCTCGAAGTTGTTCTCGTGGAGGAATTTCGTGAACGATGCTCGGCTCGCCTCGTCCCACACCCCGTTCGACCGGCCGCTGTAGTACCCGAGCACCTCGAGATCGTGTTGGAGGGTCTTCGCGAGCTCGGCGTCGATGGTGCGCAAGCGTACCGGGTCCTCCCGGCTGAGCATCGTGAGATCGTAGAGCTTGAAGATCCGCTTGAGCTCCTCGATCGGCGAGGGATGATCGTCGACGCGGATGTCGACCCAGCGGTCGGAACCCGCGTCGTAGCCGCCCTCCTTCCGGACGATCAGCATCGCTGCGGACTGCATCCCGCGGCGGTCGCCCCCCTCCCGCTGAGCGGCGCTCAGCGTGGCGAGGAGGCGCTCGGGGAGATCCCCCGGGGTCGCCTCGAACGTACGCGCCATCGCGCGAACGACCCCCGAGCCGAAGAGAATGTTCCCCTGGCAGGCGAACCCATCCCCGATCTCATGGCCCGCCCAATCCATGCACTTCGATCCCGTGTACGCGGCGGCCCCACCCTGGGCGTCGACCACGCCGAGCTGCCGCTGGTCCCGTCCGTCGTCGGCCCCCGTGAGCTTGCGGACCACATCGGTCGCCCGCGCGCCCGCACGTAGCAGGGCGAGGCCTTCCGGACCGTACCGCACGTTCGAGTACGCCTGCGTGGCGATCGCGCCGACCTCGGCCTCCGCCCACGGAACGACCGAGCCGACGCTGATGAACCGCGACTGGACCGCCACTCCCCACAGCTTTCGGTCCCGATCGTAGGCGACGATCGAGAACGTACCGAACCGCACGGGTGTCATCGAGGGCGGCGAGGGCCGGCCGGCTCCTAAACCTAGCGGTCCGTCGAACCCGGGTCGACGAACGGTTCGACCTCGACGCCGCGCGCCCGCAGGACGGCGATCAGCCGGGAGGCGAGGTGCAGACGCTGCGCGGTGCGATCCTCCTCCTCGGGAGGTACGCCCTCGTCCTCCGGACCCCGGGTCACGTACTCGACGAGCCCGCGCGGCCACTGGGAAACCTCCCCTTCCCCTCGTCGGATCCCCCGACGGGCCCGGGGTCCCTCGGAGGAACGCTCGTCCCTGTCCGCTGCCATCGTCCGGGCCGGCGTCTACGCCTCTTCGGGGGCCGCTGCCGCGAGGGGGGCCGAGGGGCGCGCCGGGGGCTTCGGCATCGGCACGCGCACGCGGATCGCCTCCCAGACCGGATCGATCGACTCGTAGAACGTGGGCTCCACCCCCGAAGCACCGAGGGCCGTAGCCGCACGCTCGAGGGGGGCCTGCAGGTCGGTCACGTCGAGGCCCTTCGTCCGGGCGAACTCCATGGACGATCGGGCGAGGGCGAGCTGGAGCTCGGCGATCTTCCGCGCATGGAGGGCCTCCCGTTCGGCGGGGGCCAGCTGGAGCTCGGGGTTCCACTGCGGGGGCTGGGGGAACGGGATCGAGACCCGCAGCGATCGGAACGGTTCGGGGATCGTGGGCCACCGCGGTTCGTGGAGGCGCACCGCGAGCGCGTCCAGTTGGCTTTCGGCCTCCCGCCAGTCGCCGGCGGTGTAGGCCGCCTCCGCCCGCTCGAGAGGGGCGACCAGGTCGGTGCTCGGTGCGTTACGCCAGATATCGAGGGAGAGCGCGACGCGGGCCGGGGCGAGCCGGCGCAGGACCTTCTTCTCCGGTGGGACCGGAGACGCGGCCGGCGGCGGAGGCGGGTTGCTCGGAGGGCGATTGGGTGCGCCGGGCATCGGTGACGGTCGTTGCGTCCCCTACAGGAACGCCTCGAACTCCTTCGTGATCTCGGGGTACCGGTCCCGAACGGCCTTCAGAATGTTGAGGACGCTGAGCTTCTGCAGGCGCACGTCGGCCATCACGGCGATCAGCTTGTTGAAGATGTCATCGGAGAGCGTGACGAGCTTCTCCTTCGCGAGCCAGTTGCGGTAGAGCTTCTCCTCGAGGCGGGCGCGCCAGCCCTTGTCGTACTGGTCGAGGAACGCCTTCGAGAGGTCTCCGGTGTGCACCGCGTTGGCCGCGACGGTGCCGCAGATCTTGCCCGCGATGCATCCGTTCGCGATCCCTCCGCCCGTGAGCGGGTCGATCATCCGCGCCGCATCCCCGACGATCATGATCCCGTCGGCGGTGCTCTGCTTGATCGGCGGGGAGATCGAGACGCCCCCCCCGACCATGTCGATCTTCTTTCCCTTGGCGTACGCGGGATGGTTCGCGATCCAGGCGTCAAGGTACTTGCGCGCCTCGGCCATCCCCGTGATCTTGCTCAGTTGAACGCCGATCCCGACGTTCGCCAGCCCCTCGTCCTTCGGGAAGATCCAAACGTATCCGCCGGGGGCGATGGTACCCAGATAGAAGTCGCAGTAGCGCGTGTCGCAGTCGACGTTGGTCATCCGATACTGGAGGCACGAGTCCATGTCCCGCGTGGCGATGTTGGTGGAAAGGCCGGCCCAGCGACCGACCTGGCTCTCGAAGCCGTCCGCAGCGACCGTCACCTTCGCGCGGATCTCGAACGGTTCGCCGAACTGCTTGACGCGCGCGCCGACGACCCGCCCTCCCTCCTTCAGGATCCCGACGGCGGCCGTCTTGAGCATGTACTCCGCTCCGGCGTTCGCGGCATCGATCGCGAGCGCCTTGTCGAACCCGTCCCGCTCGATGACGTAGCCGACCTCGTTGCCGGCGTCCTTCTCGTTGACCTCGAAGACCGTCTCGTTGGGGGCAAAGATCCGCGCGCCCTCGACCTCCAAGTTGACCCACTTGCCCGGCTTGATCCCGACCTCGGGCAGCCAGTCCTTGCTCATGCCCTCGCCGCAGCGGACGGGGCTGCCGATCTCCTGGCGCTTCTCGATGACCGTTACCTTCGCGCCGTGCTTCGCGGCCCACTTGGCCGTCATCGACCCCGCGGGACCCGCGCCCACGACGAGGATGTCGGTCTTCAGGTCCTGGACCATCTTCTCCCTCCGGATTCCCCTCGTTTCAGTCGATCTCGATCGCCCCCACGGGGCACGCCTTCACACAGATCTCGCACCGGGTGCAGATCCTCTCGTCAAACGTGA
>JBEKEW010000207.1:0-2821 GCA_050013635.1 Thermoplasmata archaeon
ATCCTGGGGCAGAACTACCAGGGCGGGAACTACTGGTTCAACTACGGGATGCACGCGGACCCGTACGGGCTCCTTCCGTACATCGCCCGCGCCAGCAACCCCACGGCCACCGGGTCGATCGGCAAGGTCGGGACCGGGGACTTTGCTCCGCTCACGACCTACGGCCGGATCGGCGCCGGCCTCTATCCGGTGGTGTTCACCGAGACCGGGCTCGCGACGGCTTCATCGTGGGCGATGCGGCTCTCCAACGTCCCGGTTTACTCACCGGCCACCGGTCTTACGACCCTGGTACCGAACATCGTCAACACAACGACCGTGTCGGCGACCGTTCTCACGGACACGTTCTGGGTACCGAACGGGACCGTCAACTGGGCGCTCTACACGATCCCGGCGGCCCGCTACCTCGCGGTGCTCACGGGCAGCGTGACCGTGAGCGGGGCGCCCGCCGGCGTATCGCTGACGTTCCAGTTCGCCTACGCGGTGACGTTCACGGAGACGGGGATGGCGACGCCCATCCGGTGGTATTTCAACGTGACCGGGCAGCCGTCGGTGACGAGCACGGCGACGACGATCGCGATCACGCTACCAAATGGTACGTCGCCCACCGGGTTCTATACGTATGCGCTGGCGACGGGGAGTAACGTCGCCCACCGGGTTCTATACGTATGCGCTGGCGACGGGGAGTAAGATCTACAAGACGACGTCGGCGACGGGCAGCTTCAACGTGACGGGCGCGACGGTCGCGAGGACCATCCCGTATACGGCGGTGACGTTCACGGTCTCCTTCGCGGAGACGGGTCTCCCCGGCGGGACGAACTGGTATGTGAACGGGACGAGCCAGACGGCGGCGAGCTCGACCACTACGAGCCTGAGCGCGAGCTTCACGAACGGGACGATCGCCTACACGGTAGCGACCTCGAACAAGCTGTACGCGGTCGCGCCGATCCACTACAGCATCGTGATCGCGGGCGGGCCGGCGACGGGGCCGACGTTCACGTTCGCGTTGTTCACGACGAACGCGGTGACGTTCACCGAGACCGGTCTCACGACGGGGATCGGATGGGCCGTCACGCTGAACGGAGTGATCAAAGGCTCGACGGGCACCACGGTGGTGTTCGCATCGGTGAACGGGACGTTCTCGTATGCGGTTTCGGTGATCAGCGGAGAGACGGCGAGCCCGTCGTCGGGGACCGTGACGGTCCACGGGACGACGGCCGGGGCGACGATCACGTTCTCCGGGTCCGCGTATGCGGTGACGTTCACGGAGGTCGGGTTGGTATCGGGGACGAGCTGGTCGGTGACGTTGAACTCGGTGGTGCACACGTCGACGACGAACACGATCGCGTTCAGTGAAGCGCCGGGGACGTACAGCTACACGGTCGGGGCGATCGCGGGAACGTCGGCGAGCCCGTCGAGCGGGTCGGTGACGGTGACGAGCGCCGCGGTGAACGTGCCGGTGACGTATTCGACGGTGATGTACACGGTGTCGTTCACGCAGGGAGGCACCTATGCGGGGGCGTGGGCGGTGCAGTTCGGAGGCGCATTGAAGGGCGCGGCGAGCGGGACGATCAGCTTCACGGTTCCTAACGGGACGTATGCCTACATGGTCGCGTCGGTGACGGGCTACACGGCGGCGCCTTCGAGCGGGAGCATCACGGTCGCGGGTAGCGGTTCATCCACGGGGATCACGTTCTCGACCGCGGCCGCGGCGACATACTCGCTGCAGTTCACCGAGAACGGGCTGGTGTCGGGGACGTCGTGGAGCGTGACGGTGACCGGCCAGGGTACGCTGTCGTCGACGGGTAACACCATCACCTTCAGCGGGCTCGTGGCGGGCGCATACACCTACTCGTATGGTGCGGTGGTCGGGTATACGACCCCATCGGGTTCGTCGGCGGTGATCTCCACGGTCTCGGTGTCGATCGGGGTCATCTACAGCGCACCGACGTATGCGGTGACGTTCACGGAGAGCGGGTTGCCGAGTGGAACGGCCTGGGCGGTGTCGTTCGCGGGTCAGATCACGGTCTCGACCGGTACGTCGATCGTCTTCCACGTGGCGGCGGGGACGTACAGCTACTCGGTGGCGACGACGAGCGGGTACGCCCCGTCGCCGGCGAGCGGCACGCTGACGATCTCGGGAACGACCCCGGTCGCGATCACGTACACACTGATCCCGCCCGTGCCCACGGCGCTGTCGGCCAGCACGCCGGTCGCGGTGAGCGTCCGGTCGGACTGAATCGAGATCTCCGGTTCAGTCGACCACCGCGGGCGGTCTCGGGGGCCTGTCCCAAGGGCCGTCCCGGTGATCGCCGGGAGGGGACCCCCTTTGCTCCGGTCCGGGTACCAGCCCTCGTGGGCCTCGGTGGGGCGGGGGTGGCATGGGAAGGGCGCCCCGTGGGGTGGGCCCGCGACGCACCTCATCTCGAGATGGCCGTCGGACATCCCTCGGGGTCGCCCACGGCATGAGCTCCGTCCGCCGGGGGATCCCCTACCCTCGGGCCGGTCGCTGGATGGGCATATGAGGCGTAAGGGCCATGTACCCGGGCGCCGGCGCATGGTCTCTTGCGGTGTGGGTAGAAGTCTATGGTTCGGATGCCGGCGGTTAGCTCTCCTCGGGGACTCGGCCGTTGGGTCGGGATCTCGGTCATCCTCGGGATCGCGGCCCTCCTCCTGGTAAGTTCCCTGGGCGTTCCATACCTTTCGGCGCTCGACTCAATCCCCCCGCCGGGTGCGGTTGGCGCCGGGTCCGTTCCAGCGGCTTCCGGGAATGCCTCGGGGCCCGTAGCCGGTGAAGTTCTTCCGTCGCTTCAGGTCTCGGGCG